>JALVDI010000063.1 GCA_027009115.1 Polyangiaceae bacterium
TGGCCTGTCGCTCCTGCATCGATTCGAGCAACGCGCTCTGAACCTTCGCCGGGGCACGGTTGATCTCGTCAGCGAGGACGAAGTTCGCGAACACCGGCCCCTTCTTGACGCGGAAGGTGCCCTCCCGAGGCTCGTAGACCTGCGTGCCGACGATATCGGCGGGGAGCATGTCCGGCGTGAACTGAATGCGCGAAAAGTGCCCATCGACAGCCGCCGAGAGGGTCTTGAGCGCCAGGGTCTTCGCAAGGCCGGGGAGCCCCTCGACGAGCACGTGCCCGCCGGTCAGGAGCGCCACGAGGAGCCGGTCGACGAGGTCCTTCTGACCGACGACCACGCGGCCGAGCTCATCGCGGACGCGGTCGACCCAGAGGCTGTTGTCTTCGATGGCCGCCTGGACCGCGCTGACGCGGCTGGAGGGCCGGGTTACTTGATTGAGCTCCGAGCTCAGCATGTTCTCTTCTCCTTCGGTGGGGACGAAGGAGAAGAGGAGGCGTCCTTACACGAGACTGACGCCCACCTTCGGACGTCATCTCTTCTCCTTCGAGCCTGGGATGCACGAAAGAAGATGAGGCGGCGTCCTTACACGCGGCTGACGCCCACATTACATCGGCGTCATCTTCCAAACCGCGTCCGCAGGAGACGGCACACACCGAGCGCCCGCGCGGCGACGGCCGGGGGGCCCGCCGCAAGCGTGCCACGTTGCGCGCAAGAGCTCGGGTCAGGCTTGCGGATCTTGGCCCGCCGCTTTCTTCGCGGCGGACAGGAGCTCGTCGAGCTCCTCCCCTTCGAGCTGCTCCACCTCGAGCAGGCGCTTGGCGATGCGTTCGAGGCTCCCGCGGTTCTGCTCGAGCAGCTCCTTGGCCGCCTGCAGCCGCTCGCTGACGATCCCGCGCACCTCCTCGATGAGCTGCGGCGGCGCCTGCCCACCGGCAAGCCCGGACGCCGGCGCCGGCCCAAGGAACCCCTGGGGCGAACCCAGGACGATCGGACCGATCACGTCGCTCAGCCCGTACTCGGCGACCATCGCGCGGGCGAGCTCCGTCGCCCGTTGGAGGTCGTTCTGGGCGCCCGTCGAAGGCTCGCCGAAGACCACCTCCTCCGCCGCCCTACCTCCGACGAGCGAGAGCAAGCGAGCCCGCAGCTCACGCACGGTCATCAGGTACTTCTCCTTGTCGGGCATCTGCATGGTGTAGCCCAGGGCGCCGACCCCTCGCGGGACGATGGAGATCTTGTGGACCCGCTCGTCGCTGCCGCCGAGGAGCGCGCAGAGCGCGTGCCCTGTCTCGTGGTAGGCGACCCGCTCCCGTTCGGCGTCGTCCATCACCCGAGTCCGCCGCTCGATGCCCGCCACGACGCGATCGATGGCCTCCGAGAAGTCCTGCATGCTCACAGCGTCGGCGCCACGCCGAGCCGCCAGGAGCGCTGCCTCATTCGCCAGATTCGCCAGGTCGGCCCCCGCAAAACCTGGCGTCCGGCGCGCGATCTCCGCAAGGTCCACATCGTCGGCGAGGGCGAGCTTCCTGGTGTGGACCCGCAAGATCGCCTCGCGCCCCTCGCGGTCGGGCCGATCGACCACGACTTGCCGGTCGAAGCGCCCCGGACGCAGGAGCGCGGGATCGAGCACCTCCGGGCGGTTCGTCGCCGCCAGGATGATCACCGACTTGCGCGGGTTGAAGCCGTCCATCTCCACGAGGAGCTGGTTGAGGGTCGACTCACGCTCGTCGTTCCCCCCAAGAACCGGACCGGCGTTGCGCGCCTTCCCAAGGGCGTCGAGCTCGTCGATGAAGATGATGCACGGCGCGGCCTGCTCGGCTTGCTTGAAGAGGTCGCGCACCCGCGCGGCGCCCACGCCAACGAACATTTCGACGAAATCCGAGCCGCTGATCGAGATAAAAGGCACGCCCGCCTCACCGGCGAGGGCCCGGGCCATCAAGGTCTTGCCGGTACCGGGAGGACCGACGAGCAAGACGCCCCGCGGGATCTTCGCGCCGAGGCGCTGGTAGCGCTCGGGGTGCTTCAGGTAGTCGACGATCTCCTCGAGCTCATGCTTGGCCTCGTCGGCCCCCGCCACGTCCGCGAAGGTGACATCGATGTCGTCTTCCTGGATGAACTTCCCCTTGTTCGTCGCGAAGCCCGACAAGAGGCCGCCAGGCCCCATGCGCGTCATGGCGCCCCGCATCAGCATGAGCACGAAGAGCACCGTCAAGCCGAGGTAAACAAGAGTCGGCCACTGCTGCTCCCAGCGCGACGGAGGCTCGCCGGTGTAGACGACGTCGTGCTCTTCGAGCAGCTCGATGAGCGCGTCGTCTTCGAGCAGGGGCGGCCGCAACGTCGAGAACGGCTGCATCTGCCGCGCAGAAGCCCGCGAACCGGAGTCGCCCATCGACTCCGCGCCCATCGACTCCGCGCCCGTCGACTCCGCGCCCGTCGACTCCGCGCCCGTCGACTCCGCGCCCGTCGACTCCGCACCCGAGGTGCCCGCGGAGCCGCGCTTCATCAGGCCGCGGATCCGGTCGGGGCCAATCCAGACCCGCTCCACCCGGCCCTCACGAACCGCGTCGCGGAAGTCCGCATAGGGAATCGTCTCGCGCTCCTGCTGGACATGCATGAAGAGCTGCAGCGAAGCGAAGCCGAGCATGAGCGCCAGAAACGTCGGCGAGAGACAGCCGAGGCCCATCTGCTCGGGAGAAGCGTCAGGAGCCTTCTTTGGGGGTTCCTTGGGCATGGAGAGCGCACCGTAGTGCAGGGAAGGAGACGGTGAAAGAGGAGGCTCCCGCGCTGCGTTCCCCAACGCGAAAGCCCACGCCAGCGGGCGCGGGCTTTCGGCTGGGGACCTCGCAAGCGCCCGGAGGGCTCTCGCGCACCCGTGCGAGAGCTACGCCGTCGCGCTCGCGCTCGGCGCAGCCGGGGTGCCACGCTCGAGCAGGATTTTCCCGCTCCCGTCCACAGTGATGACGACCTCGTCTCCGGGGAGGATCTTCCCCGCGAGGAGCGCCTCCGAGAGCGGCTCGAGCACCTTCTCACGAAGCACCCGCTTGAGCGGCCGGGCGCCGAAGGCCGGGTCGTAGCCCAGCTCCGCGAGCCGATCCTTGGCCGGCTCGGTGATCGACAGCGTGAGCTGTCGCTGGCGGAGCAGGGGCCGCAGCCGGTCGAGCTGTACGTCGACGATGCCGCGGATCTGCTCCTTCTCGAGGCGGCGGAAGATGAGCGTCGCGTCGATGCGGTTGAGGAACTCGGGCCGGAAGTGCGCGCGCAGCGCCTCCTGACAGCGAGCCTCGATCTCCTTCATGTCGTCGAGCTCCAAGATGAAGTTCGAACCGACGTTCGAGGTCATGATGAGGATCACGTTGCGGAAGTCGACCGTCCGCCCCTGTCCATCGGTCAGGCGACCATCGTCCATGACCTGGAGCAAGACATTGAAGACGTCGTGGTGCGCCTTCTCGATCTCGTCCAGGAGCACGACGCTGTAGGGGCGCCGACGCACCGCCTCGGTCAGCTGGCCACCCTCGTCGTAACCGACGTAGCCCGGGGGCGCGCCGATCAAGCGGCTGACCGAGTGCTTCTCCATGTACTCGGACATGTCGATACGGATCATGTTGCGCTCGTCGTCGAAGAGGAACTCCGCGAGCGCCTTGGCCAACTCGGTCTTACCGACGCCCGTCGGCCCCAAGAAAAGGAACGAGCCGATGGGCCGATTGGGATCCTGCAGACCCGCTCGCGACAGGCGAATCGCGCGCGCGATGGCCTCCACCGCCTCGTCCTGACCGATGACCCGCTTCTTGAGCTCACGCTCCATATTCAGCAGGCGCTCGGTCTCCGACTCGAGCATCTTCGCCACGGGAATGCCCGTCCAACGGGACACGACCATCGCAATGTCCTCGGCGGTCACCTCCTCGCGGACGAAGGAGCCGGCCTCCTGCTGCACACGCTCGAGCTCCGCCTGCTTCTCCTTGATGTCCACCTCGAGCTTCGGGATCTCACCGTACTGGATCTCGGCGGCCCGCTGCAGATCCCCCCGCCGCTTGGCCTGCTCCATCTCCGCGCGCAGCTCGTCGATTCGCTCCTTGAGCTTCTTGAGCTCGTGCACGAGGTCGCGCTGCTGCTGCCAGCGCGCGCGGAGGGAGCGAACCTCTTCTTCCTTCTCGGCGACGATCTTCTCGAGCTCCTTGCGGCGCTCCTTGGCCTCCTTGCTCTTCTCGCGCTTGAGCGCCTCCAGCTCGATTTGAAGCCGGGTCAGCTCGCGCTCGCGATCGTCGATCTCTGCCGGGACACTCTCGATCTCCATCTTCAGACGGCTGGCCGCCTCGTCGACGAGGTCGATGGCCTTGTCCGGAAGGAAGCGGTCGGTGATGTAGCGGTGCGACAACCGCGCAGCGGCCACGAGGGCGGCGTCCTCGATGCGGATGCCGTGATGCACCTCGTACTTCTCGCGCAGCCCTCGGAGGATCGCGATGGTGTCTTCGACGCTCGGCTCACCAACAAAGACAGGCTGGAAGCGACGCTCGAGCGCCTTGTCCTTCTCGATGTGCTTGCGGTACTCGTCGAGGGTCGTGGCGCCGATGGCGCGGAGCTGCCCTCGAGCGAGCGCCGGCTTGAGCATGTTCGCGGCGTCCTGTGCACCTTCCGCGGCGCCCGCTCCCACGAGGGTGTGGAGCTCGTCGATGAAAAGGATGATCTGCCCTTCTGCGCCCTCGATCTCCTTGAGCACGGCTTTGAGGCGATCCTCGAACTCGCCGCGGTATTTGGCGCCTGCGACCATCGCGCCCAAATCGAGGGCGAGCACCCGCTTGCCCATCAGGCTCTCGGGGACGTCCCCGGACGCGATGCGCGCGGCGATCCCCTCCACGATCGCCGTCTTACCGACGCCCGGCTCACCGATGAGCACCGGGTTGTTCTTGGTGCGGCGCGAGAGCACCTGCATCGCGCGGCGGATCTCCTCGTCACGGCCGATGACCGGATCGAGCTTCCCGCGAGCCGCGAGGTCGGTGAGATCGGTGGTGTAGCGCTCCAGCGCTTGATACTTCCCCTCGGGATCGGCGTCAGTCACTCGTTGACTCCCTCTGATTTCTTGGATGGCTGTCTCCAGACGCTCGCGCACGAGCCCCTGCTTCTCGAGAATCTTCTTGGCGGCACAGTCCGTCTCGAAGAGCGCGAGCAACACGTGCTCCGTCGAGACATAGTCGTCCTTCATCCGCTCGGCGTGTTCTGTCGCCTTGTCGAGGACGGTCTTGAGCTCACGCCCGATGTAGGTGTCGGCCCCCTCGACCTTCGGCAACTTCCTGAGCTCGGCGTCCACCGCATCACGCACGCCCGCCGGCGGCACGCCAGCGCGGTCGATGAGCGTCGCCACCAGCCCCCCCTCTTGATCGAGGAGCGCCAAGAGCAAATGCATCGAGCCCAGCTCCTGGTGCCCGTAGCGACGGGTGAGCGTTTCGGCGGCTTGAAGCGCCTCGCGAGTCTTCACAGTGAGTTTGTCCAGCCTCATTCGCCTGCTCCCACGTAGACTTCGAGGACGAACCGCTGCCCGCCCTCTTGAACTTCCATGCGACGGTGGGCCCGCGTCGGCAGGCTGCCCGCCCGCTGTGCCGAACGGTTCGCGTACACGACGCAGCCCCGCGAGTCTCGGAGGATCACCGGGTCGCTCACGCTGTCCATGAGGAAGGCGAGCGGGTGGGTGTGAGGAACGGCAAAGCCATGGGCGCCGGCGCTCTGCAGGCGCAGAGTCCGCAGAGCCTCCGCCAGCGACGAGCGGGCCACGTACTGCCGGCCCGGATGCCGCTTGCGGCTCGGCCGACGGTAGACGACGATCGCCCCTGGTTTGCGTTCCTCGACGAGCACGAATCGATAGCTGCTCACGACCACCTCCTCCAAGTCGGACACTACTGAATGCCGAAGTCTCTTGCTGTCAACCGCCGAAAGTGGTTGAAGTCGCCAAGAGAGATTGAAAGCGGATGGCCTACGAAGACTTCTACGCACGCCTGGGCGTCTCCCGCGACGCCACCCAAGACGAGATCCAGCGCGCCTACAAGAAGCTCGCGCGCAAGTACCACCCCGACGTCAGCAAGGAAGAGAACGCCGAGCAGCGCTTCAAGGAGATCGGTGCCGCCTACGAGGTCCTCAAGGATCCCGACAAGCGGGCTCTCTACGACAAGTACGGCGAGCACTGGAAGGCGATCTCCGAAGGGCGGCAGCCGCCGCCAGGGGCGGAGCAGGCGGGCTTCGACTTCGGGGTCGGCGGGGCCGAGGTCGACGCCGACCGCCTGCGGGAGATCTTCGAGCAGATGTTCGGCGGCCAGGCCGAGGGCTTCGGCGGCTTCGGCGGCCGCCGCGCCTATCGGCGCCAGTGGCGACGCGCCGGCCACGACGTCGAGGCCATCCTCGAGCTAGGGGTCAAAGAGGCGTTCGTCGGCGGTGAACGTGAGCTGGCTCTCAGCGATCCCCGCACCGGCGAGACGAAGACCTACCGCGTGCGGGTCCCGCCGGGGGTCCGGCCCGGCCAGCGCATCCGGCTCGCTGGCCAGGGGGGCGCGGGCATGGGCGGCGCCAAGGACGGAGACCTCTACCTCAAGGTGCGTATCCGCCCGGAGGGGACGTTCCACCTCCGCGGAAGCGACGTCTACGGCAAGCTCCCGGTCCCTTACTGGAAGGCGGCGCTCGGAGGCACCGAGACGGTCGAGGGCCTGGACGGCTCACTGCGGGTCAAAGTCCCGCCGGGGACCTCCACAGGCAAGAAGATCCGCCTCAAAGGCAAAGGCTACCCCAAGAAGAAGAAGGGGGAGCGGGGGGACCTCTACTTCGAGGTCGAGGTCTTCGTCCCGCGAACCTTGCGCGACGAAGAGAAGAAGCTCCTCGAAAAGATCGCCGCGCTGCACGGCGAGAAGGGAGGCGAGGATGGGCAGTGAGCGACCGGGCGTCCTCATCGTGCGACCCGCGGCGCCCGCGGGTTTTCTCACCTACCAGGAAGTCGCCGAGCGCTGCGACGTGCAGGTTGGCTTCATCCACCGGCTCGTGCGCGTCGGAGTGCTCGAAGCACCGGCCGGTGCGCGCCCGGGGTGTCTTCGGGCGGAGGCCACCCTGCGCGTGCGCCAAGTGGTCCGACTTCAGGAGCACCTCGGGGTCAACCTGGAAGGCGCCGCGATCATCCTGGACCTCTTGGAGCGCATCGAGGCCCTCGAGAACGAACTGGCACATTACGGCGGTTGACGCGCCGCGGGGGCGTGCCCATTAGTGGGTACGCGCTCCGGAAAAGGACTGAGGAGCCAGGAGAAAACGGACGGCGCGGCCGCTCACACTGAGCCCGGCCGCCGTCGTAGGCACGAGCGAACGGCAGGCGCCGTTTGGAGGATGAAGTTATGGGTCGCATCGTAGGAATCGATTTGGGCACCACGAACTCCGTGGTCGCAGTCATGGAAGGCAAGGAGCCAAAGGTCATCGTCAACGAAGAGGGCGACCGCATCACGCCTTCGGTCGTCGCGTGGACCAGCGACGGCGAGGTCCTCGTCGGACAGGTCGCCAAACGGCAAGCGGTGACCAACCCCAAGGGCACCATCTTCTCGGCGAAGCGCTTTATCGGGCGTCGCTACGAGGAGGCCAAAGAGGAAGCCGCGCGGATGCCTTACGAGGTCGTCGCGCGCGCCAACGGCGACGTCGCCTTCCGGGTCAACGGCAAAGAGATCTCGCCGCCCGAGGTTTCGGCCCACGTGCTCCGCAAGCTCAAGAAGGCCGCGGAGAACTACCTTGGCGAGGAAGTGACCGAGGCCGTCATCACGGTCCCGGCCTACTTCAACGACTCGCAGCGGCAGGCGACGAAGGACGCCGGCAAGATCGCGGGTCTGGAGGTCAAGCGCATCATCAACGAGCCGACGGCGGCGGCGTTGGCCTACGGCCTCGACAAGAAGAAGGACGAGCTCATCGCCGTCTATGACTTCGGCGGCGGCACCTTCGACGTCTCGATCCTCGAGGTCGGCGACAACGTCGTGCAGGTCGTCAGCACTCACGGGGACACGCACCTTGGCGGCGACGATGTGGACCGACTCCTCATCGATCACCTGGTCAAGGAGTTCAAGAAGGACACCGGTCTGGACGTCTCCAACGACACGATGGTGCTGCAGCGGCTCAAGGACGCCGCCGAGAAGGCCAAGATCGAGCTCTCGTCCAAGCTGGAGACGGAGGTCAACCTTCCGTTCCTCACAGCGGACGCGAGCGGACCAAAGCACCTTCAGGTGCGCATCACCCGAGCGGCCCTCGAAGCGATGATCACGCCGCTCATCGAGCGAACCTTCAAGTCCGTGCGGCAAGCCCTCGAGGACGCCGGCAAGAAGGCCTCGGATATCGACGAGGTCATCCTCGTCGGCGGCTCGACCCGCATCCCGCTCGTGCAGCAGAAGGTCACCGACTTCTTCGGCAAGGAACCCCACCGCGGCGTGAACCCGGACGAGGTCGTCGCCCTCGGCGCCGCCGTGCAGGGCGGCATCCTCTCGGGGGACGTCGAGGACGTAGTGCTTCTGGACGTCACGCCGCTGAGCCTGGGGGTGGAGACCCTTGGCGGCGTCATGACGACGCTCATCCCGCGGAACACGACGATCCCTGCACACGCGGAGGAAACCTTCTCCACCGCCGAGGACAACCAAACGCGCGTCGACATCCACGTGCTCCAGGGCGAGCGCGCCAACGCCGCCGACAACCGAACGCTGGGGCGCTTCCACCTCGAAGGCATTCAGCCGGCGCCCCGCGGCGTGCCGAAGATCAAGGTGAGCTTCGACATCGATGCCAACGGCATCCTCTCGGTCACAGCGCGGGACGAGGCCACGGGCAAGGACCAGAAGATCACCATCACGGCCAACAGCGGTCTCGACGAAAAGGAGATCGAGCGCATGGTCCGCGAGGCGGAGGAGCACGCCGCCGAGGACGCGCGCCGACGAGAGCAGGTCAAGGAGCGGAACGAAGCCGACCAGCTCTGCTACCAGGCAGAGCGTGAGCTCGAGGCAGCCAAGGACAGCCTGCCGGAGGCGGTGCGCGAGAGCGTCACCTCGGTGGTCAAGGCGCTACGCGAAGCCATCGACAAGAGCGACATCGACAAGATCCGCGCCGAACGGGCCAACCTCGAGAAGGCCTTGCGCGACCTCGAGGCGCAGAAGGCCGCCACGCAGCAGCCCGCGGATGCGGCAAGCGCCAGCGCGGCCGGTAGCGGCTCGGGCGGCGACGACGACGTCATCGACGCCGAATTCGAGGAGACCTGATCCATCGCGTGAATCGGCGAGAAAGAGGGATGGTGCCTGCGCCATCCCTCTTTTTCTGATTCGTCCGACATCTTCCGAGCCCGGCACATCGGGCGCCGTGGCGCCCCAACGAACAGCATGAGCTCTGCGCACGACGAACGACCGGCCTCATCCCAGGCCCTGCATTTCCTGGATCCGTCCTTTCTAGCGAGCGACGACGCGCGAGCGGTGCGCATCCTCGCGGAGTATGTCGGACCGCTGGCGGTGTTCAGCCGCGAGGAAGTGCACGACACCATCGTCTTCTTCGGCTCGGCGCGCGTGAAGCCAGGTTCGCACTGGTATGACGCCGCCCGCGAGGTAGCACGCCGGATCACGACGTGGACACGCGAGCACCCCGGACACGAGCACCGTTTCCTGGTCTGCTCGGGGGGTGGCCCAGGCATCATGGAGGCCGCCAACCGCGGCGCGCGCGATGCCGGCGGCCGCTCCATCGGGCTGAACATCACCCTCCCCCACGAACAGCACCCCAACCCATTCATCACGCCCGCGTTGAACCTCGAGTTCCGTTACTTCTTCATGCGCAAGCTCTGGTTCGCGCACCTGGCCGCGGCTGCGATCGTCTTCCCGGGCGGTCTGGGCACCCTCGACGAGCTCTTCGAGCTCCTCACCCTCGCCCAAACTCACAAACTGGACCGCTCGATCCCCGTTGTGCTCTACGACGAATCGTTCTGGCGCCGGCTCATCGACTTCGATGGCCTCGTCGAGCAGGGCATGATCGCCCGCGACGACCTCGAGCTCTTTTCGTTCGCCAACTCCCCCGAGCAGGCGTTCGAGCTCTTGACGGAGGCCCTGGGCCCCCTTCAAGTGACCCCGCGGACCCCGTGCTTCGCTCACTCGTCCGCTCGCGATGCATCCCTTTCCCGGAGGAACGACACCATGGAAAACGATGACCGTCAGGCGTTCATGGAGGCCGTGCGGCCCCATCTCGACGAGCTGCTCGAGAACGCTCGCCATCACCTCGCCTACCACGAAGCGGCCGGCGACCTGCCGGAACGCAAGCTCACGCCGGAAGAGCTGGTCGGTGAGACGCTGATCGTGGCGTTCTCCGGTCGCGAGCGCCGCCCCGACGATGTGCCGCTGCGCGACTGGCTCCTGGGCCTACAGACCCGGACCCTCGACCGGCTGCTGGACAAAGAGGCGCAGGACCGGAAGCTCTGGGCCGTCAGCCTCGAGCAACCGCTGCCCACGCTGGACCCCTTGGAGGTCGACGACAACTTCTGGGACTGGTACCAGCCCGACGCGGTGGAACGCTACGAGGACGTCCTCCCGAGCCAGCCGCAGCGCCAACAGAGTTCGGCCCTCGTGGAGCTCCTCGAAGCGGCGCGGCAGCTGCCTCGTCCCCAGTGGCGGGCCTGGCTGCTCAGTGAGGTACACCAACTTAGCCCGAAGAATGTCGCAGCGTCCTTGCGCGAAGGCGTCGACAAGGTGGCCCAGCTGGCGAAGGACGCGGCGGAGCGACTGCGCGAGCGCAACTGAGCGAGGGCCCGCGGCGGTGGCCGAGCGGACTCCGCGCGGCCGCTCACCGGGCGGCGCCTTCCCGGCCGCCGGTGCTGGAGCCCATCTCCAAACCCCTCGTCGCCGCTCCGCGCCCTGCGCATGCCCCCTGCCGCCATCCTCTCACCTCAACAAGACTCGGCATTCCCTCGCGCCGGCGCGGCATAGCTCGCCCCCAGCCCACGGATCGATCGACGATCGCCCCTGAGATGTGCTGTAGGGTCCTGCCGTGCACCCGATCTGGCCCATCGCTCTTCCACCCCGCGACGTCGACCACGTGCTCATCGTCGTCAGCGACGTCGAGATCGGCTCCGGCGGCCCAACGGACGACTTCCCGCAGAGCGGAGCCCTCGCCGAGCTGCTGCTGTCGTACCTCGACACGCCGCCGTTTTCCGACCGGCAGCTCTCCTTCGTCTTCAACGGGGACACCTTCGACTTCCTCAAGACGCCCACCGGCGACGGAAGCTATCCGATCCACATCACCGAAGCGGCGGCGTTGGAGAAGCTCGCTCGCGTCGAGCGCGCCCACGGCGCGTTCTTCGATGCCCTGCGGCAGCTCGCCACGCGAGCGAGCGTGCACTTCGTGGTTGGCAACCACGATCCGGAGCTCCTTTTCCCGGCCGTCCAGCGGCGCCTTTCGGATCTCGGGCCCCACGTGCATCACGCTGGGTTCGGCCTCGAGATCGGCGGCGTCCGCATCGAGCACGGGCATCAACAGGACCCGATGTTTCGCATGGACGAGAGCGCGCCCTTCGCGACCGTCGGTGAGGACCGTGTTTTGAACCTTCCGTGGGGCAGCCTCGCGCTGCTCGAAGTCGCCGTCCCGCTGCACCCGGTCTTCTACCCCTTCGACCGCGTGCGCCCTCGGAGCGCGTCCTTGCAGTATGTGCCCGAGGTGCGCGAGCTGCTGCTCGCGAAGTACTGGGACTACTGGACGCGCGAGTTCTGGAAGCTGCGCGACGCCGACCCGCTCCACCGGGTGAGCTGGACCATGTTGCGGCAGGTCGCCTACCGGTTCAGCAGCCGCGACCCAGACGTCCCGGAGCTGACGCCCTCAAAACTTCGACGCCCCTCCTCCGCCGTCACTCTCGCGCTGACCGGGCATCGCCACTTGCCCATCCTCTGGGATCAGGACGAGTTCCGCTGGGTGCAGACCGGGTGCTTTCGTAACGAGTTCCGCTTCGACGCCGACGACACCCGCGAGTTGCTGCCGAGCGCCTACGCCGAGGTCTTCCTTCAGTGCGGGAAGGTGCGCCGTTCGAGGCTCGTCGAGGTCGACATGCCGCCGCCTCCCCAGGTACCGGGCGACCTCTCACGCTTTGCCCCCATCGCCCGCGCGCTCATGCCGAAGGAAGGCAGCGCCAAGGAACAGGACGCCCAGGAGGCGCACGAACGACGAACAAGGCTTCGAGGCCTGGCGCCGAGCGGCTTCGTGCGAACCCTCGCCGACACGCTTCGCCGCCGTATCGTTTCCTGAGCGCAGCCACGCTCTCGGCGCTCCCGCGCAAGCACGGCAAGCGCCCCGGAGAAGAGTTGAAACGAGCATGACAACCAAGCAAACGAACGAAAGAAAGCAACCGAAGTCGGTCGCCGTCGCGGCCATGGACGTGGAACCTCGCCACTCGTCGAGCTACCCAGCGCCCTTCGCAGCGCGGGTGGCCGGACGCAGCAAGCGCGCCCTCGGCGCCGTCTTCGGCCTCCGCAACTTCGGCGTCAACCTCACGGAGCTCGCGCCGGGCGCGGCGTCGTCCCTGCGGCACGCCCACAGCACCCAGGACGAGTTCGTCTATGTGCTCGAAGGTCACCCCGTGCTGCGCACGGACGCCGGAGAGACGCGCCTCGAACCGGGAATGTGCGCGGGCTTCCCGGCCGGCGCCGGGGACGCCCACCACCTCCTCAACCCTACCGAGGAAGTGGTACGCTACCTGGTGGTCGGCGACCGTACGCCCGGCGACGAGGTGAGCTATCCCGACGACGATCTGCAGGCGCGGTTCATCGACGGCCGCTGGCGCTTCTTCCACAAGGACGGGCGGCCTTACGAAGCCAAGTGAGAGCGCGGTTGACACCGGGCCATCGAAACGAATAGCTATCGGAGCCCTTCAACCGTTCTCGGGAGTCTGAGATGAGCCAGCCCATCGGAATCGTCGCCGGAGATGACCTCCGCGCCCATGACCAGGTCCTGATCGAGGCGCTGCGACGCGCGCGGCAAGCGACCGTCCATGTGGTCCATGTATTGACCGAGGACGAGGTCGAAGAATTCGACGGGGACGACTTCCTCATCAAGCTCGACGCCGCCATCGAGCAGACGACGGTCAAGCTCTGGGACCGCGTCAACGCCGCGGGCATCCGGTGCGAAGGCTTGGACTCGGCCCACGTCTCGGTTCACGTGCGTGTGGGCGACCCGGTCGTGGAGTTGCAGCAGGTCTGCGTGGACTACGACGCCGATCTCCTCATCGTGGGCGCACCGGCAGCCAAGCGGGGGATCCGTGCGCACATCGGCTCCATCGCCGACGCCCTCATCCACGAAGCATGCCTGCCGGTGCTCGTCGCACGGCCGCGGACCTTCGAAGGCTGGAAGAAGACCGAGCGACCGGACCCGCCGGACCCGACCCGCGACCTCCACGAGGAGCGGATCCTCCCGCGAACCTACAGCGCCACGCGCATCCACGACTTCGTGGGCGCCCGGCCGATGGGTCTCGTGTCGATGTTCTGAGCGGGCGGGATCCGACGGGGCCGCCGCTCAAAGCAGCGGGCTGGCCAGGTGCAGCGCCGCGTCGACGACCCGCTCGATTCGCGTCAGGCGCTGGTAGTCCTCGGTCCGCACCTCGGTCGCCTGCGCCTGAAGAGCTCGCCATTGATCTTCCAGCGCAGTGTTGAACACCGGCGAGTCCACGACGCTGGTCACCTCGAAGTTGAGCCGAAAGCTCCGCTGGTCGAGGTTCGCACTGCCGATGAACGCCCGCTGCCGATCGATGAGCGCCGATTTGGCGTGGACCATCCCGGGGTGCTCGAAGACGCGGATGCCGGCACCGAGGAGCTCGGGATAGTACGCGCGTGAGGCACGCCGCACGAGCCTCACGTCGCTCCGCGCCGGCACGACGAGCCGGACGTCCACGCCCCGATAAACCGCGACGCGCAACACCGCGAGGAGCGCCCCGTCAGGGATGAAATACGGCGTCGTGAGCCAGATGCGCTCGCGGGCTTCGCTGAGCAGCGCCAGCATCATCTCCCGGATGGCGTTGAGCCGCTGATGGGGACCGCCCGCGATCGTGGCCACCGCTGCGTCGCCGGCGGCCTCCTCGATCCGTGGAAAGATCGCTCCCGAGACGAGCTCCTGTCCTGTGACGAAGTGCCAGTCGTCGCAGAAGACCTCCTGCAGCTGGGCAGCGGAGCGGCCGCGGACCTCGATCGCGTAGTCCGCCCAGCGCAGGTACTCGTCGCCGATGTTGATGCCGCCGACGAAGGCGGTGGTCGCGTCCGCCACGAGGACCTTGCGATGGTTGCGGAAGTTGACCGCGAGCGCCTGACGTGGCCGCCAGGGCGGAAGAAACCAGTGGACCTGGCCACCGGCCCCCATCAGCTCGTCGAAGAAACCGCTCCGCGGCGTCCCTACGCCATCGACGAGCACCCGCACGGTCACCCCTCGACCGGCGGCCCGGACGAGGGCGTCACGGAAACGCCGACCCGTCGCGTCGTCGTTCCAGATGTAGAAGAGCGCGTGGACGTGATCCTGCGCCGCGTCGATGGCGCGCTCCCAAGCGTCGTAAGCCGTAGCGGCGTCGCTCAGCAGGCGCACCTGGTTTCCCGCAGCAGGCGGGAGGACCCACGCCTGGACCCCCTCGGGCAGGCGCGGAAGCCCCGGAAAGGCGCCGTCCTCTTGGGGGAGCCGCGCGCGGAGCTCCGACCGCAAAGCGTCCTGCGCGCGCTGCCGACGACGACGCCGCACCGACAAATGGAAGCGTCCGAAGGCCCACCAGGCCAGCACGCCCACGATGGGCAGCGCGAACATTGCCAGCAGCCAGCTCAAAGCGGCCGTGGGACGGGCGGCCCGCGAGAGGAGCACGCTCGGCGCGCTGAGCACCGCAGCGACCCAGGACAGGACGAGCGCAAGCTCGAAGGGGCTCATCGGCGAGCCTCCCCAAGGTCGGTGAGATCGCAGAACGACAAGGCGAGTGGACGCATCTGGGGCCTCTTACTACCCGATCGCCTCGTGGGCTCCCACACGAACGCACGCGAGCTCTGTACTCGGAAACGGTTTGTGGTAGGAGCCGACAGTCATGATCCCCGTCGCCGGCAGCGTCCGCAACACTCGCCCCGCGGTGGTGACGGGGACCCTCGTGGCGCTCTGCGCCTACGTGTTCCTGCAGGAGCTGGCGCTTCCGCCTCAGGAACTCGAACAGATGGTGCGACGCTGGGGCCTCGTCCCGGCGCGACAGTGGTACGCCCTCGAACACGCCCCCGACGCCCTCGACGCCTGGCTGTGGCCGATGTTCACCTGCATGTTCCTGCACGGCGGCTGGGCCCACCTCATCGGCAACAGCCTGTTCCTGTGGATCTTCGGCGCAGGCGTCGAGAACCGGCTCGGGTACGGGCGCTTCCTCGCCTTCTACCTCCTGTGCGGCCTCGCCGGCGGACAGCTTCAGGCGCTGCTGCACCCTCACGCGATGACGCCGATGATCGGCGCCTCAGGGGCCATCGCCGGGGTCCTCGGCGCGTACCTGGCGCTCTACCCCCACGCCACGGTCACGGTGCTCGTCCCGGTCTTCTTCTACCCGCTCTTCTTCGACGTGCCGGCGATCTTGTTCCTGGGCTTTTGGTTCCTCGAACAGCTCTTGGCCGGCGCGACCTCCTTCACGTTCGCTCAACAGGGCGGCGTGGCGTGGTGGGCGCATGTCGGCGGCTTCGTCGCGGGCCTCCTGCTCGTCGGGCCGATGCTTCGGCGCGACCGTGGCTACCGACGCCCGAAGTACCGGGCGCCCATCACTCGTTACGAACGCTACTGAGAGGACACGACGTGGAAGGCGGCATCGGGCAGCTCTTTTGGTTCTTTCTCATCCTGTCGGCGCTGCAGCCTGTGCTCAAGCAACGCATGCTGGAGGCGCAGCGCATCAAGCTGCTGCACGCCTTCGAGCGCAAGAGGAAGAGCCGCGTCATCACCTTGGTCCACCGGCAAGAGTCCATGGGCATCCTCGGGTTCCCCTTGATGCGCTACATCGACATCGACGACTCGGAGCTCGTGCTGCGCGCCATCCGGACCACCCCCGACGACGTGCCCATCGACATCATCCTCCACACCCCCGGAGGGCTCGTGGTCGCCGCCGCGCAGATCGCCCGCGCCCTCGCCGCGCACCCGGCCAAGGTGACCTGCATCGTGCCGCACTTCGCGATGAGCGGCGGCACCCTCATCGCCCTGGCTGCGGACGAGATCTTGATGGACCCGCAAGCGATCCTCGGTCCCGTCGACCCTCAGCTCAAGGGCCGACCGGCCGCATCGGTGGTCCGCGCAGTCCGGCTCAAGGGACCGAGCAACGTGAGCGACGACACCCTCATCGAGGCGGACATCGGAGCAATGGCCCTCGAGCAGCTTCGCCGGACGGTCTGCGCGCTGCTCGGCGACCGCGTCGAGAACCCGGCACGGATCGCCGACCTCCTCACCGAAGGACACTTCACCCACGACCACGGCCTGACGGTAGAGGTGGTCCGCAGCCTCGGACTCCCGGTGAACGACGACTTCCCCATCGAGTGCCACGAGATCATGTCCCTCTACCCCCAACCGGTGCGCCGGAGCGGGGCGGTCGAGTTCCTCCCGCGCAGCCAAGACCCCCGGCCCCGCAAGTCTTGACCGGTTGCTCGACGGCTTCGGCAGAGGCGCCGCCGAAGGCAGACGCTTGACAGCCCCGCCACGATGATGACGTTGCCGTCCTCACGATGGAGGTGTCGCCATGAACAAGCTCAGCCGATGGAACCCCTTCAAGTTCTTCCGCAACCGCTCGCGCAAGCCCACCAGCGCAGTGGCAGGGGACACGACCGCCGGTAACGAAGGGCCGCGCGGCGACGCCCTCGCCCGCCCCGTCGATCCCTTCGGCGCGCTCTTGCCCTCGAGCTGGTTCGGCGACTTCAGCCTGCCGGTCTTCATGCCGAAGACCGACGTGGTAGATGCCGGCGACGCCCTCGTAGTCACCCTG
>JALVDI010000064.1 GCA_027009115.1 Polyangiaceae bacterium
CGGTCGTGACCTTCATGACCTTCGCCGCCCTCACCGTGTTCCTCGTGGGCAGCGTGTTCGGAGGCGCGCTGTGAGTCCCGTAGGCAAGTACCTCTCGGCCCTCGTCACTGGGCTCCTGTTCGCGTTCGGCCTCGCCCTGTCCGGCATGACGCAGCCGTCCAAAGTCGTCGGGTTCTTCGATTTCTCGCAGGGCCTACAGAGCTGGGACCCGAGCCTGGCCTTCGTGATGGGCGGCGGCATGCTCGTCTACATGCCGGTCTACCGGTTGGTGCAACACCGGCAGCGCCCGCTCTTCGAGGAGCGTTTCCGGTTGCCCTCACGCCGCGACATCGACGCGCGTCTCTTGCTCGGCTCGGCGCTCTTCGGCATCGGCTGGGGGCTCGCGGGCTTCTGCCCCGGACCGGCGCTCGCATCCGTCGGCGCCGGCTCGCAGGAAGCCTTCGTCTTGGTGGCCTCGATGCTCACGGGAATGTGGCTCTTCCAGCGGCTGGAAGCCTTGCGCGCCACGCGCGGGAAGGAGGTGACCCGATGAGGCAGCGACGAACCCTTCGGCGACACTGGCTGCCGTTCCTCCACTGGCTGCCTCGTTACGATCGGAGCGACCTGCCTGGCGACTTGCAGGCGGGGCTCACCACCGCGGTGATGCTCATCCCGCAGGGGATGGCGTACGCGATGCTCGCGGGCTTGCCTCCAATCGTGGGGCTCTACGCCTCCCTGGTGCCGCTGGCGATCTATTCGCTTCTCGGCACCTCGCGCGAGCTGGCGGTCGGACCGGTGGCGATGGTCTCGCTGCTGGTGGCGCAGGCCGTCACGCCCCTCGCTGAGCAAGGGAGCGCCAGCTACGTCGCGCTGGCGGTGATGCTGGCTCTGATGGTGGGCGCGATGCAGCTCATGATGGGCGTGCTGCGGCTCGGTTTCCTCGTCAACTTCCTGTCGCACCCGGTCATCAGCGGGTTTACCAGCGCCGCGGCGCTCATCATCGGCTTCAGCCAGCTCAAGCACCTGCTCGGCGCCGACATCGAGCGCAGCAGCAACATCTTCAAGGTCCTCGGCGCGGCGCTCCAGCAGTTCGAGTCCTGGCACCTGGCGACCCTGGTCATCGGCGTCGGTTCCATCGTCGCCCTCGTCGCCATGAAGAAGTACGCGCCCCGACTGCCGCGCGCGCTCGTGGTGGTGGTCGCGGGGACCCTCGCGGTCGTTGGCTTCGACTTGGCGAACGACGGCGTGAAAGTCGTGGGCTCCGTCCCGGCAGGGCTCCCGGAGCTCGCCGCGCCGCTGTCCTGGCCCGCGGACGTCTACGCCCAGGAGGGTCTGTGGGCGGCGCTGCAGGCGCTCGTCGATCCCCTCGCGCCCCTGCTGGCTCCCGCGATCGTCATCTCGCTCGTGAGCTTCATGGAGAGCATCAGCGTGGCCAAAGCGTTCGCACGGCAGGGGCGTTACGAGGTCGACCCGAACCAGGAGCTGGTCGCGCTGGGCGCGGCGAACCTCGGCGGAAGCTTCTTTGGCGCCTACCCGGTCACGGGGGGCTTCTCGCGCACGGCGGTGAACGCCCAGGCGGGCGCGAAGACCCCCCTGGCAGGGCTGATCACCGCGTCGGTCATCGCGCTCACCTTGCTGTGGCTGACGCCGCTGTTCTACTACCTTCCCAAAGCGGTCCTGGCGGCGATCATCTTTACCGCGGTCTTCGGGCTCATCGACCTGCACGAGGTCAAACATCTGTGGCGCGTCAAGCGCTCGGATCTGGCGCTGCTGGTGCTCACCTTCGCCGCGACGCTCGGGCTCGGCATCGAGGAAGGGATCCTCTTGGGTGTCGGCGCGTCGCTCGCGCTCTTCGTAGTGCGCACGACCCGGCCGCACACCGCCGTGCTCGGTCGCCTTCCCGGCACCTCGATCTACCGCAACGTCGACCGTTACCCCGAGGCCGAGACGACGCCGGGAGTGCTCGCCGTGCGCATCGACGCCCAGCTCTACTTCGGCAACGTCTCATTCCTCAAGGAGATCCTCGCCCGCCTCGAAGACGAGCGGGTGGAAGGATCGCTGCGAGCGGTGGTGCTCGACGCGAGCGGCATGAACCAGCTCGATTCCTCGGCGGAAGGGGCCCTTCACGAGCTACTGCTCGCGTACGAAGATCGCGGCGTCCGGCTCGTCCTCACGAACGTCAAGGGGCCCGTACGCGACGTGATGAAGCGCAGCGGTCTCTGGGATCGCCTCGGCCCCGAGGGGCGCGCGCTCTCGGTCCACGAGGCCATCGAGCGCCTCCGGACAGAAGCGCCGCTGGCGGAGGCGGCCTGATGACTCGCTCCGCGCGATGGCCCTTGGTGGCGATGCTCTTGGCGGCGGCAACCCTCGCGTGGGCACAGGACACGCAGGACGCACAGAACACGCAGGACGCACAGGACACGCAGACTGCGCCCGGGGAGGCCGACTCGGCCGCCACGCCCCGCTCGCACCTGGGGCCGGTGGCTCTGCGCGGAGATTTCGGTTCCCTTCGCCTGGCGATGGCGGCCCAGCTCCGCGGAACTCTGAGCCACGACGCGAACGGCACCGACGGTGTCTTTGGGCTCCGGCGGCTTCGGCTCTGGGTGCGTGCGCGTTTTCTGGACGAGCGCGTCGCGTTCCGGCTCCAGCTCGATGCCTCGCCCCGGAGCCCGGAGCTCGTCGATCTCTGGGTTCAGGGCAGGGCGCGTCCCGGTTTGGCCTTCCGGCTCGGTCAAACAAAGGTGCCGCTATCCCACTACTGGGACCGTTCTTTCACGGGGACCGTCTTCGTCGATTGGCCGCTGACGGTGCGCTACTTCACGGGCCGCAGCACCGGCCTGCTCGCGTTCGATCCGCGGCGCGATCGGACCTGGGGCTGGGACCTGGGCGTGTTCACGGGTGAGGCGAGCCGCGCGGCCAACGGCTTCCGCGAGCCGACGATCTACGGTGAGCCCCGCTTCAACCGATCGAGCTTTCGCGGCTACGTCGCCCCGAACACCCCCCACCCGGAGCTGGCCGGACGCGTCCGTTGGCGCGGCAGGCCCCTGACCCTGGCCGCCAGCGCCGCCTGGGACATGCGCCCGACCTACACCCAGGACCAGCTCGCACGCTTCGCTCTCGACGGGGAGCTTCGGAGCGAGCGCTTCGGCTTCTACGCCGGCGGGTTCCTCTCGCTCTTCGAGGATCGCGACGGCGACCCGATCCTCGGCCTCGGGGGCAGCCACCTCGAAGCCCGGGCGCGGCTGCACGAACGGGTGGACCTGGGGCTTCGGTATGTGACGATCGTCCGCAGCGAGGCTCTGCGAGACGACGCTCGGGCCTACGCCACGCAGCACGTCGCCGAGGCCCCGGAAGAAGCCGACCGTTACCAGGGCGTTGGAGATCTGCGAGCCGAGCATGAGCTCGCCCTTGCGCTGGCGGTGTACGCGGTCGGTCACGATCTCAAGTGGCAGACGGACGCCACCTGGCGCCGGGAGGCGGGCGCCACCGACCGGAACGAACTGTTGGCTCGGACACAAGTCCAGCTCGCTTTTTAGGAGAAAAAGACGATGAACATGCTCAAGGGAATGCTGATGACGACCCTCGGACTCGGGTGCGCTGGCGGAGGCGCCGACGCGAACCAGGCCCAGCAGTGGGTCGCGGATGGCGCGATGCTGCTCGACGTGCGGACACCTCAGGAGTTTCAGTCGGGTCACCTCCGCGGCGCCGTGAACATCCCAGTGCAGCAGCTCGCCCAACGCCTCGACGAGGTCGACGCCGATCGCGTCGTGGTCTATTGCCGCTCCGGCGCCCGCAGCGCACGCGCCGCCCAAATGCTGCGGCAGGCCGGCAAGGAGGTCCTCGACATCGGGACGATGGCGCGCTGGGGCAACCGAGACGACATCGTGCGATGAGATCGCCGGCGCTCGTAGTGGTGGCGAGCATCGTCGCGTCCGCCGGGCTCCTCGCCTGCGATCGGGATGGCGCATCCCCCACGGCTTCCCAGGAGCCACCTTCGGCTTCGGTCGATCCGTGCGTCGCGCGGGCCGAGGCTGCCGCGAGGACGCTCGGCAAGGCGCTCAAGACGCGGCTGCTGGCTTCCCTCGCGAACGGTCCGGAGGCCGCTCTACGAACTTGCGCCGAGGAGGCGCAGACGATTCACCGCCGCGTGGCCGAGGAGACGGGCGTACGCGTCGGTCGCACCGCGACGAAGCTCCGCAACCCAGCAAACGCCGACGCGCCGCAGTGGGTCTGGGCGTACCTGCGCCAGCACGGCGCGCACCCGATGCCCGCACCGCTGCTCCGCGAGCGCGAGGGCGCCCAGGCCCGCGCCCTTCTGCCCCTTGGCGCCGGGGGCGTCTGCCAAACCTGCCATGGTGCGGCCGTCTCGCCCCGGGTGCGTGAAGCGATCGCCGAGCGCTACCCGGGCGACGAGGCCGTGGGTTTCGGCTCCGAGGAGCTCCGCGGCGTCCTCTGGGCGGAAGCCGACTGCGAGTGACCCCACTTGCAGCTCATCCGCAACTGGTCTCTTCGCTGGGTCGATACGCGCACCATGCACAAGCCCTCTCAGCCCATCTTGTCCGCTCCATCGTCCGATGTCGGTATCGGCACGCGGGTGGCGCGGCGCCTCGAACACAGCCCGCTCCACGTCGTGCGCGCCTGCGTGTGCATGACGGCGCCGGCCGGCCTCGACACAGGCTTTCCTGACCTGCCATGGGCCGGCCAAGTAGAAATGATGCTGGAGCTCGCGCTCGTCACCGATGCAGAACGCGGCTGGCTGGTCCTGGCGCCCTCCACCGACGAGTGGGATGTCGAGACCGAATGCGGGGATTTCATCGACGATTGCCGCTCGTCGATCACGGACCCGCCGCCGTGCGTCGTGCGCGCCGCGAGCTTGTGCTCGGAGGATCGCGGCGGCCTCGGGCTGCGCGAGATCGAAGGTTCCCGGGCCGTGATCGAGGCCGAATTCGAGCAACAGTTCGCCGGCCGAACCCCCGCCGACGTAGGCGCCCTGCTCCGGGTGTTTCGGAACTACGGCTACTACATCAGCGACGAAGCCGAGCTCCGCCGAGAGATGAACGAGGCTGGATGAGCTCGTCGGCGATTCCGGTGATGCCGGCGGGGGTCGCCGCATCGTCAGCGGAGGACCGTGATGACGCCCAGAGCCTCCGACGGGAAGCCGCTCGGACCCCTGGGTTTGCGCTGAGGTGACGTAACGGAAGGCTTGCGCTCGCGACGCCCGTCACGTGCTTCATCGCACCGCAGCCCCTTTCGAGGTGAAGAAGGAGGCCTTAGCTTGCGGCGCGGAGGTACGGCTCTTGGCGAGGACGAAGACGAAGACGAAGACGAAGACGCGCAGCAAAGCCCGC
>JALVDI010000065.1 GCA_027009115.1 Polyangiaceae bacterium
CGCCGGCGGAGCTTGCACCGGCGCCGGGATCGGGCCGACGCAGATTGGCGCCGTGGTCGGCATCGCCAAGGCCTACG
The DNA here is from genome assembly GCA_027009115.1 of Polyangiaceae bacterium. GTDB lineage: Bacteria > Myxococcota_A > Polyangia > Polyangiales > Houyiibacteriaceae > JALVDI01. Next base: position 78 of record JALVDI010000065.1, read on the forward strand.
CGACGCGCGTCGGCGGCGGCCCCTTCCCGACCGAGCTCGACGGGGCTGAAGGAGAGCGGCTCCGACAGGCGGGAGCCGAATTCGGGGCCACCACCGGGCGCCCACGACGGTGCGGCTGGCTCGACGCGCCCGCCCTACGGCACGCCCGGCGGGTCAACGGATTGACCTCCCTCGCGCTCACGAAGCTCGACGTCCTCAGCGGGCTGGGGGAACTGAAGATCTGCGTCGCTTACCGCCACGAAGGGCAAGAGCTGAGCGTTCCCCCTTTCGACGCCCTCGACCGCGTCGAGCCGATCTACGAGTCGCTGCCCGGCTGGAACGAGGACCTGAGCGGCGCGACCACCCTCGATGCGCTGCCGGACAACGCCCGAGCCTACCTGCGGCGCGTCGCCGAGCTCGTCGGCTGCCCGGTCCGGATCGTCAGCGTGGGTCCTGGACGCGAGCAGACCTTGGGCGAGACGGACCCCTTCGCCTAATCCGAGCTTGGCCGCACTCAGTCAGCCAGGGCGACGCAGCTTATTTCGACGGACACGCCCCGCGGCAGCTCCTTGACGGCGACGGTCGCGCGGGCCGGTGGTGCGAGGCCCTCGAAGCGACGCGCATAGACCGCGTCGACGCTCGCGAAGTCGGCCATGTCCACGAGGAAGATGGTAACCCGCAGGACCTTGTCCCATCCGCTCCCGCCGGCGCGCAGCACGGCCCCGAGGTTATGCAGCACGCGCTCGGTCTGAGAGGCCGCGTCCCCCGTCACAAGCTCGCCTGTCCGCGGATCGATCGCGATCTGTCCGGAACAAAACAACAGCCCCTGAGCCTTCACGGCTTGGGAATAGGCGCCGATGGCTGCCGGCGCGTCGTCGGTGGCGATGATCTCTCGGGTGCTCATGACGCAATGATGATGCGCGGCCGGCTCCCGCTCGCCAAGCCTCGACCGCTCGGCCGCGCTATGCTCTGTCGGCTTTGAAGCTCGCCACCTGGAACATCAACTCGGTCCGCGCGCGTGAGGCGCGCCTCCTCGCCTGGCTCGATCGCTGGCAGCCCGACGTCCTGTGCCTTCAGGAGCTGAAGGTGGTCGACGAGGCCTTCCCCCGGCGACCCATCGAGGAACGCGGCTACCACTGCACGGTCTTCGGCCAGAAAACCTACAACGGGGTGGCCATCCTCTCGAAGTCGGAGCCGTCCGAAGTCCTCCGAGGCTTCGGAGACGGACCGGACGAGGTGGACAGCCGCCTCCTGTCGGCGCGCATCGACGGCATCCACGTCCTCAGCGCCTACTTCCCCAACGGCGGCGAGCTCGGCTCCGACAAGTGGGCCTACAAGCTGCGCTGGTTCGAACAGCTGCGCGCCTACCTCGACCGGCGTTTCGATCCCGCGGTGGACGAGGTCGCGCTCTGCGGCGACTACAACGTGGCGCCCTACCCGGACGACGTCTCCGTCGAAGCGTTCGAAGGCACGGTGCTGGCCAACCCGGAGATCCGCGCGGCCCTCGATCGAATCCGCGACTTCGGCCTGGTGGACGTGGTACGCCCCTTCTTCCCCGACGGCGGCGTCTACACGTGGTGGGACTACCGCGGCCGGGGTTTCGAGAAGAACCACGGCCTGCGCATCGACCACATCGACTGCACGCGGCCCCTGGCCGAGCGAGTCATCGGTGCCTTCGTCGACCGAGAGGAGCGCCGCGGCAAGGGGGCGTCGGACCACGTGCCGGTGATCGTCGAGATCGAGGAGCGAGCTCCCCTGCCGTGAGCCTCCTGCCGCTCGACGAAGCCCTCGCGCCCATCGCGGCGGCGTGCGCGCTCGCCTTCGGGCTGCCGCCGCTGCTTCGGGCGATCCTGGCGCGGGTGGTCGGATCCGAGGAGGCGCTGGCGAACGCCTGTCTCGGTGCCTCCTTCGGCCTGGCCACCTGCCTGGCCCTCGCCAGCCACCACGCCATCGGACCGACGTTCTTGCGGGCGCCAACCGCAGGCTGGGCCTTTGCAGCGCTCACGGTCACCGCGAGCCTCGTCACGCTGCTCTGGCCATGCGCGCACTGGGTGCGGCGCCGCACATGGGCGGCCAGCCCCCTGCTCGTCGGCTTGTTGGTCGGCGCCATCCCCGCCGCCCTGACGGTGGCGGTGGCGCGCAGCACAGCCCTCGGCGAGACGCGCTTGATCAGCGTCGATGAGGGTCGCGCCTGGTGGCGTGTCCGAGTCGACCCCTGGGACCCCAGCGCCCTCCTCGCCCTGGCCTGGGCGGCCCAGCGCCGGGATGAGACGAGCTCGCTGGCGGCCGCCCGCGCGGCCGAGGCCGAGCGGCTTGGCGCGCGCCTGTCCGAGGTGCGTACGCTTCAGGCCACCCTCACCGCAGCGCAGGGTCGCTGCGACGAGGCCCGTCGCCTCTTCGACGAGGCGCTGCGCGCACGGGCCCGGGAGGCTCTCGAAGCCGGCGAGCCCCTCGACCTCAGCTACCCCCTCCCGGAAACCTTGGTGCGCCGCTGCGAGCTCGCGAACCCGAGCGCGAGAGAGTGAACGCCGTTCACGTCGCCCTGAGGGGGCTCACACCGGTCCGAGCGCCTGGGTGCTAGGTCGGGGGAATGCGCAGAACCTGGATCGTGACGGCGGCGTGGATCGGGGCACTGGGCGCCTGCGGAGGCGGCCCTTCCTCGCCCTGCGCGGACGTGAGCTGCCCCGTGGTAGGGACGAGCTGCGACGAGACCGATGGGCTCTGCCACTGCGGCGCCGGGGGGCCCGTCTGCGCCGAGGGCGAAGCGTGCGAGACGGTCGCAGGGAGCCAGACCTGCGTGACCCCCCTTCCTGCTCCCGTCTGCACCGAAGGCTCACGCTACGTCCCTGGCCGACGCGCCTTCGCGGAGGTGACAAGCGAGTGGGGACTCGATGGAGTGCTAGGCGTCCGCTTGAACGTCGCCGACGTGGACGGTGACGGATGGGCGGACCTCCTCGTGCGGCGCGGCGCCGGCGCCCCCGAGGACTTCGGTCCGGAAGGGACGCGCCGCACATGGCTGCTGCGGAACACGGGCGCGGGCTTCGAGGACGTCACGGAGGCCAGCGGCTTGCTGTCGCCCCGCGGTGCGTTGCCGGAGGGACGCGGCCGCCCTGTGGAAGTCGCCGCTTTCGCGGACGTCGACAACGACGGGGATCTCGACGCCTACACCGGCGTCAACACCGTCGACGAAGACGCAACCATGGGCGAACGCAGCGAGATCCTCCTCAACGACGGAAGCGGCCACTTCGTCCTCGGACCCGCAAGCGATATCCGCAGCCCCGGACGGGTTGATGTTCCGGCCGGCGCGGCTTTCGTCGACGTCGATCGCGACGGCAACGTCGATCTCTTCGTCCCCCAGCACAACTACATGGGCGTCTCGATCGTGTTTCTGCAGGATCGCCTCTTCCGCGGCGACGGCACCGGCGCGTTCCGCGAGATCACCGACGAATCAGGCCTTGCGACCCTCGACTGGGTGCGCACCGAAGACCTGAACGCCGGGCTGTGCCACAGCCGCGCCTGGGGCGTCCTCGCCCGTGACCTCAACGGCGACGGCTGGACCGAGCTCCTGGTGCCCAGCTATGGGCGCTCCCCCAACCACCTGTGGCGCGGCGCCGGCGACGGCACCTTTGTCAACGAGAGCGTCGCCTCGGGCTATGCCTACGACAGCAACATGGACTGGACCGGCAACCAGTTCGCCCGCTGCTACTGCCAGGAGCACCGAACCGCCGAAGGTTGCGCCGAGGTGCCGCCGCCAGCGATCCGATGCGCCAACAATTGGAACCACGCCCGGGACCGAGAGCCCTACCGGAACGGGGGCAACAGCGCCGCAACCGCGGCTGGCGACCTCGACAACGACGGCGACTTGGACCTCTTCACCGGCGAGATCAAGCACTGGTGGGCCGGCGCGAGCGCCGACGGATCGGAAGCGCTGATCAACGACGGGGCGCTGCACTTCGAGCGCCCGGGTGACGCCGCCCTCGGCCTGGTCGCCGACCACCTCGGTCGCGTCGACTGGGACGAGGGCCATATGACCAACGCGCTGTTCGACTTCGACAACGACGGCCGCCTCGACGTCTACGTGGGCGCCAGCGACTACCCCGGCAACCGCGGCCTGCTCTACCATCAGCGTGCGCCCCTGAGCTTCGCCGAGGTCCCAACGGAGGACTTCTTCGAACACAACCGGAGCCACGGCGTCGTCGTCGCGGACTTCGACCGCGACGGGGATCTGGACATCGTCGTTGGTCACTCGCGGGCGCGCTGCAACGCCGCCCTACCCAACGATTGCTACGCGACCGGCCAGGTACGCGCCTTCGCCAACCAGATCGACGAGGGCAACTGGCTGCAGCTCGAACTGGTCGGGGGCGAGGGAAGCAACCGAGCCGCCATCGGCGCCCAGGTCACGATCCGCTACGGCGACCTCCTCCAGACCCTCGAGGTGGACGGAGGACACGGGCACTACGGCAGCCAGAGCGACCACGTCCTGCATGTCGGCCTCGGGGCGGCCTGCGAAGCCGAGGTCACCGTCCGCTGGCCGGACGCGGCACTGACGACGGAAACCCACACCTTGCCGGCGGGGCATCGCTTCGTGCTCCGGCAGGGGGCGTGGCCCACCGTGGCCCCCTGACCGTCCGCCCCGACGCTTCTCCGCGCGCCTCAGGCCTGGAGGATCGTTGTGGGCCGTAGCACGCGAGCGCCCCAAAGGTACCCTGCGCAGCCCATCGTCCCTTGTGGCGCAGCACCACCCATGGGCATCCTCGAACCACAATCGCCGCCGCTACTGGAAGAACGCCGCCATGCCTTCCTTTGGTCCTCCGTTTGGAAGCAGTCCGCGAAAGCCTCGACCTCGAGGGGGTTGGCCTCCGGCAGCGGCAAGTCGCCCCCTGGTTGAAACGCGATGGTCTGAGCAAGCAACCGTTCAGGTCCCGGCTTGAGCCTCGGAATCGATCACGACCACGACAGAGAGCCTGGAGCGATAGACCGAGGGCCTGGCAGCCTGCGAAGCGGCGGCGTCGACGGCGGTGCGGCCCGAGCCGGGCCGAGTCGACACCGCACTCACGACCACGACAGAGAGCCTGGAGCGATAGACCGAGGGCCTGGCAGCCTGCGAAGCGGCGGCGTCGACGGCGGTGCGGCCCGAGCCGCGCCGAGTCGACACCGCACCCCCTGCCGGCCTGGTCGGAGCGCCGAAGGGTCGCCGCGGCCCCTCGTCGCGGCCCAAAGCGGGCCCGCCACGGGCCCCGCTCGGCCCAGTCCCCCGCCCGAGCGTCC
>JALVDI010000066.1 GCA_027009115.1 Polyangiaceae bacterium
TGTGGCCACGGCGCCTGCGAGGGCCTCTTCATCCGTTCGAACCCAGCGGGTGCGCCGGGCCACGGCGGCGAGATCCGTGGCGCCCGTCCCCAAGTCCCCGGCGGCGAGATAGAGCCCGCCGAGCTCTTCGATGCGACGTCCGAGCACCTCGAAGGCAGCCTCACGGCGGAGCCCCGGGTGTTCGAGGACGACGGTCTTGGCGCCGCCGGCATCGACCCCCGCCAGAGCGCACTTGAGGGTCATGGCGCGGGCGAGCGCGCGGGCGTCGCGGTAGGCCTCGGCCTCGCTGGCGTAGCGCCGCGTGCGGATCCCTCCGGCGGCCGGCCCGAGGGTGAGGTCGTCGATGCAGAGCATCGCGCGCAGCCCCGTGGGCGGGTCGTGCCAGAGCAGCAAGCGCGACGTCGGTCGCTCGGGATCGAAGAATCTCACCCGGTGAGCTTCAGGCATCGGGCGCCTTTGCGCCAAGCGGTGAGCCTGGCACCCTTCGGAGGCATGAGCCGGTCACGCACGACGCTCGCCTTGCTGGCCGCCTTCGGGCTGGGGTGTGCGCAACCCCCGGAACGTGGGGGCGCGGCCATGCCGGAAGGGCACGTCGCGGTCCGTAGACCCGGCGACGCGTCGATCGTGGACGCCGTTGCAGACGCGGGAACGCAGGACACCGGCGTCGACGCGCCCTCCCAGCCGAGCGTGGCGATCCTGCGGCCCATGGCCGGCGCACGGCTTGCCCGGGAGGAGGTCTCGGGCACGAGCTGGGTCGCGCGAGTGGAGGTCGAGGTCGAAGGCCACGGCGTCGCGGCCCTCGAGCTCAGCCTCGACGGGGCCGTGGTCGACCGGGCCGAGGGTTCGAGCGCTACCTTCTCGCTCGAGCTACGCGGGGACGGGCCGCGACGGATCGGGGCCCGGGGGCTGGATGCGAGCGGGCTCGAGCGCGCGCGCGACGAAGTTACGGTCCAGGTCGCGCCCCCCGACGACGGAAGCTGCCACGCCATGCTCGACGCCCTCGGCCTGACGTGGGAACCCGCCGGCGCCAACCGGGGCATCGCCGACCCGGTGCTCGTCGAACCGGTCCTCGCAGACGTCGCGTACCGGTATGTGTCACGCAGCGAACCCACGACCTTGCTGATGGACTGTGAGCTGGCGCCGCGGCTCGTGCAGCTCTCGGAGCTGGTCTCCGACTACGGAATCGACGAGGTGATCCACATCGGCATCTACAACTACCGCTGCATCGGTGGCGGCGATCCCGACAGCGGCAGCTGCACCCCGAGCCAGCACGCCTTCGCTCGGGCCATCGACCTGTGGGGGTTTGGGCTGGCCGCCTCGGACGCCGAGTACGTCGTGGAGCGCGACTGGGTTGTCACGGAGGAAACGTGCCCCGGTTCACCGAGGGATCCGGCCGACCAGGTCCTCCACGAGATCGCCTGCGCGATGTACGCCGACGGGATCTTCCAAATCGTCCTGACCCCCAACTACAACGCGGCGCACCGCAACCACTTCCATGTCGACATGACCGAAGGCTCGATGTTCATCGGCAGCGGTGTGGCGGGCGTCGACCCCGACGTGGGCGGCCTCGGACACGACTGGATCCTTCCGAACTGGTGGCGCCGAGTGCCGCGTCATCCGCTCGACCTGGGCCCGCTCTTGCCGCACCTACCCTGACTCGGCCTCGGATAGAGCACCGGAAGCTCGTCCAGACCCAACCGGACTCCGACTGCGATCCGTGCTTGGGGGTGCACGACGAACGCCCGGAAGAAGCGGCCAGGAGCGGCGCCGCTCCCCGTCTCCGCTCGAGGGCGCGCGCGGCATCTCGCGCAGCGCGCGCGGCATCTCGCGCAGCGCGACCGGGTCCCCCGCATGGAGCTCTGCTTCTTCGTTCGGACGCGGATGTGGGTCCCCGCACAGCTGCTCCGTACCGCTCGGCGTCCTCTACCGCGTCCTTGCGTGGCGGCCCGCGCTGCCGACCCTCTTCCGCCTCGACCGCGCCCTCGACTCCTCCTGCACGACGGGCTCGCCCAACGCAGTGGGAGCCGGCAGGTCGGCTCCCGAAGAAACACCTCGGGCACCCGACCAAGGGAACGGACATGAGCGACGACCAGCTACGAGACCTACGCGAGCTTCGCCCGTTGCACCGGTGCGATCGGCGGTCGCTCCACTGCCGCGGCCTCGACCGAGGGCGCGGCAGCCCATCGATGGACGTTCGTTCTCAAGGTGTGCTGTAGCATGTGTCTTGTGGGGGAGAGCGTATGCGAAGAACGACGTGCGTGATCGTGGGGCTGATCGTGGGGATCGGTTGCGGGGACGACGATGCTCTCGGTGTAGACGCCGGACCCTCGGACGCTGCTACGGCCGCCGACGCACCGAGCTTCGCTGACGGTGGACGCGAGGACGCAGCGCTGACAGCGGACGCGAGCGATGAAAGGGATGGCGGAGGAGGGCGCGAGGATGCCGGAAACGAAGACGCCGGACCGGCTCCAATGCTTGGTGAGGTCCTGCCCGCCGGGTCGTGCTCGGCCGGCGTACCCGGTGCGCGCTGCGAGCGCTACGAAGTGCGGGGTTGCCCGGGCACCAACGATGTGTTCGTGAACCTGCGCATCCGTGGCAGCGGCGGGCCGACGGTGTTGCTGGGTAGCGGCACCGGAGGAGGGTCGTTTCTCGCCGACTCGTCGGCGGGCGCCGACAGGCTCGTTGCGGACCTGGTCGCGGCGGGGTTCACCGTCGTAGAGCGCGCATGGGACAACCGCGGCGGATGGATGGCCACCACCGAGAGCACGGGCACCGTTGCCACCCAGGCTTGCCGCCTCGCGTCCCTCGTGGCGTTTCTCGCGCGCGATGACGTGGTGTGCGCGCACGGACATTCGGGCGGCTCGCTTGAACTCTCGGCTGCGCTCGCCTTTCACGACATCGACCGGAGTCTTACCGCGGCATCCTTCAGCGGCGGCCCGATTCACGACCTCACGGACGTGTGCTGGCGCGGGGACGATGGCGGGGATTGGCAGATGACGTGCGAAAGGCACGCGCGCGACATGATGTCCGGCTGCTCTCCCACCTGCCTCACGCGCCAGTTCGCGCGCATCAATGCAGCGTACGGAGAAGCAAATCCATGCGGCGGTCGGGATGCCGCGGGCAGCGACCCGGCAGCAGAGGACCTGCTGCTCCTGGATGCCGACAGCCCGACCGGAGAGCGCGCCCGGACAACTCTCGCCACGACGTTGCAGCTGGTGATCGGTCAGCGCGAGTGCCGGGGCGACCTGGGCCCATCGGCGGTGGAGTGGGCGGCGCGGCTGCGCGCGGCGGGCACGCCGGTGCTTCCGGACATCGTGGTGGAAGGCGCGCCGCACAACGTGTTTGCAAGCGGCGGCAACCCCTTCATCGTGCAGTTCATGCGCGAACACTGTCGCTAGCGTAGTGTACGAGGGCTGGAACGAAGCGCTCCGACCCGAACGGGGTCCCATTGCACCCATGTCGAGGACGAAGGAAAGAAGCACCCCATGACCCACGGAAACACGATGCCACGCAGGCCAGGACTGAGTCCGTTGTTGGTGATGGCGATCGTCTCGGCGGCGACCGTCGCGAGCTGCGGTGGGGAAGGCGGCGCGAGGGACGGAGGCGCAGGTCCAGACGCCGCTCTGGAGACCTGCCGCCCGGCCTGCCGTGACGGCTTCCTCTGCCTCGAAGGACGGTGCATCGAAGCGTGCAACCCTCCGTGCGCGTCCGGAGAACGATGTACCGGAGACGGGCGCTGCGTCCCGCAAGCCGACGCATCGACGCGCCCCGATGGCTCGACGCCGGACGCCGCGCCCCTCGACGGGGGAGCCCTCGCCGACGCGTCCTCCGACGCCTCCTCCGACGGCGGCATCGGCGATGCGGGATCGAGCGCCCGTTGTCCCGCGGGCCAGGTGCTCTGTGACGACGGCTGCCGAGCGCCGACCCTCCCAGCGGCCGGGAGCGCCTTCGAAGTGTGGTCGACCTCCGGCCGGACGAGCGACTACGACGAGCAATCCGGACTGGACGTCGACCCCTGCAGCGGCACCTTCGGGCTGGTCGCGAGCGAGGAGGTCAGCGGACCGACGGCGAACCGCGAGGTGCATTTCCACGCCGTGCCGCTGGACGGGTCGGCGAACCGGGTGCGCGTCAGTTTCGGGCCGGGCGACGCCGGAAACCCGCGGGTGGTCTTCGCCCGAGATCGCTTCGTCCTCGTCTGGAGTGATCCGCGGCACGACGCGACACCGGACACCTGCGAGCCCGCCTGTCACCGGGAGGTCTACTTCGCTGCCTATGGCATCGACGGGAGCGAAGTGGTCGCCGAGCGACGCCTCACCACCGTTACGGAGGCGACCCAGCGGATCTCGGACGTGGAGCTCGCCTACCACCCGGAAGCGGATCGGCTGCTGATCGTCTGGCGCCGCCTCGGCGAAGGGACCCCCGACACGTTGCAGGCGCTCGTCACGGACCGAACGGGACGGCCGCTTGTCGACCCGATGGTCGTGGCCACCGGCGACGAGCGGCGCGCACCGGAGTACCCGATCCTCCGGGTGGAGGACGACCACTGGGTCATCTTCTACATGCGAAACAACCGCGCAGGCACCTTCATCGACCGACCAGCGCTCCGGAGCGTGGCGCCGGATGGAACCCTGGGCACGTTCGTCCCGCTCGACGAACCGCGTCCGCAGGAGAAGTCCTTCGCGGTGGCCCGGCGGAGCGACGGCGCCTGGAGCACCTTGATGCTCGAGACGCTGGACAGAACGGGCACCTACCTTCGCCGCTGGACGGCGGACTGGTCGAGCTCGTCGCAGGTTGTCACGCCAGCGCTCTTCCACGAACGAGGGAACCTCGGCTACGATGGATCGGACTACTACGTGGTCGAGCGACGCACCCCGAACATCGTCCTGGCGCGCCTCAACGCCGAGGGCACGGAGACGGCGAGCGTGCGTCTCGACACGACGGAAACCACGCCCATCGCGCGCTGGATCCGAGTGTACGGGGACACCGTGCTGACCACGTGGATGGAGCGGACTCGGAACGCACGCACGGGCACCTGGCGCCACGTCGTACGTGCTCAACCTATCGCCCCGGAGGAGTTCTGACGTCTCGTTTCGCTATCATGCGGCCATGCGACCGAAAGATGCGGTGAGGCCGGGGACGCCCAAGGTGCTTGCCCGCGCTCTTGCCGTGGCGCTCGTGACCGTGCTGTCGGCGGCCTGCACCGGCGGAGTGCTCGAATCGAGGGAGTGTTCGGCCGAGAGCCGCCGCTCCTGCAGCTGCCCCGGGCCGAACGATGGCCTCCAGTCCTGCACTGCGGATGGAGTCTGGGGAAGCTGCGTTTGCGAGCCGGGGCGTGACGGAGGCGCGGAGTTCGACGCCGGCTCCGGGCCGCCCGACGCCGCACCCTCCGATGGGGGCGCGACCGACGGAGCGCCAGTCTTCGACAGTGGCGTCGCGGACCCCTGCGTGGGCGTGGACTGCGACGGCCACGGCCGCTGCGAGGCCTCGGGAGACCGCGCCGCCTGCCGCTGTGACTCGGGCTTTGAAGCCTCGGGGTTGCGGTGCGTGCCGGCCGGCTGCCCCGGCAGCCTGGCCGAGCGGCTGAGCGTCCGAGTGGTGAACGTCGCACCCAGGCGACCGCTGAACCGAGCCGGCGGCCCCTTCTCGCCGGAGACCCCGCCTATCCTGGCGACGGTGGGCGACCGCGCCCTGCTCGCGTGGCAGGCCGACGACAGCACCGTCCACGTCACTCCGCTCACCCCCGCGGGGGCGCGGGCCGGCGACGATCTGACGATGATCCAGGGTCAAGAGCTACGGGGCCTTGCCGCCCACGAGAGCGGCTTCGCGGTGCTCGTCCATCGAGCCCCAGACCGGATGGTGCTGGCAGGCTTCGGGGCGGATGGAACGCCGGCCTTCGAGACGGACGTCGTCGGCGGAACGGACCACGCCGCCTCGGGCGCGAAGTGGATCCGGCGCCAATGGGGCGACTACGCACGGCTCGCCTACGGCGGCGGTCGCTACGCGCTCACCTTCGGCCACACCCAGAACTGGGGCGACCGCGGGGAGCATCAAGGCGACCTCCTGCGAGGTTACGAGACGACGGGCGCCCCAGCGCCGGTGTCCGGGGCCTTCGAGTGGGGATGCAGCCACAGCCTACAGGTTCGCCTCGTTCACGATGGGTCGGCCTTCCGTCAGGTCTGCCTCTCCGATTGTTACCCCACCAAGGCCATTTACCTGGACGTTCGCTCCCGGCGGACGGTGGTCCACGAAGAGCCGTCGGGGAACTGTGCCGGCCGCAGCGGCGCGACCCTCGGGGGTACCGCCTCCGTCGACGGAACCTTGTGGGTCGCGTTCACGTCTCCGCAAGCGCCCGGTGAAGCGAACGTCGGTCTTACGCGAGTCGCCTCGGCCGGCGCCGACCCGCCCCGGTGGGTCACCGCGGGAAGCTTCGCGCAGCTCGCTCCTTACGACGAAGGCTTGCTGCTCGGCGTCGGAGGCGGGGCCGGCTACCGGCTGTGGGCGCTCGGACCGGACGGGGGCGTCCTTCTTGGCCCAGACACGGTCACAGCGGATGCTCAGGGGGAGACCGACTTCGTCGTCTACGGCAATGGGGACGTCGGCTGGGCGTGGGTGTCGGGCGCCAGCGAGCTCTCGGTCGCCCGCCTGCGGGCCTGCCGCTGAGCGGCCACCGTTCATGTCAGCCCATCTCAACAGCGATCGTCGATCCGTGGACTGGGCAGGACGCGACGGAATGCCGTCTTGAGCTGAGAGGAGAGGATGGTGGCAGAGGCGCACGCAGGCCGCGCCGCGGCGACGAGGGGTTTGGAGATGAGCTCTAGCCCGCTCGGCGGGCGGCGCGGCCCAGACGGGCGAGCTCGACGAGGACCCCCGCGGCCGCGTCGAAGCGCTCGATCGGAGGCACGACGTACGCGACCCGTATCTGAACGCGGCCGGTGCTGGGCACCAGGAGGACCTCGTGACCGGCCGCGCTGCGAAAGATGCGAAGCTCGCCGATGCCTGGGCGCTCTCGCCAGCGCGGACAGGCCTCCAGGGCACCGAGGAGGATCCTTCCTTGCTCGATCGTCACGCCCCGCAGACCGAAGAGCCGCGAGCGCGCGCAGGCGAGCTCACGCGCGAGGGTGACGCTCATGTTCGGCGAACGACGACTTCCGTTCGATCGTGACCCATCGTCTGGCAGGTGGTCGGTTCGCAACGGAAGCCGAGACCCTGGCCACGAAAGAGGTCGTCGTAGAAGCTCTGGGTGAGCTCGGCGCTTCCATCCCAGCGGACGCGGTGGGCCAGGACCATCATGGCGAGCGCGGCGCCCTGGAAGAAGTAGCAGCGCGGGCGGTCCGACTTCCCGAAGCGCGCGGCGTAGTAGGGGGCCTCGTAGTTGCTCGTCGTCGACAGCACGAGCCGGTCGGGGCCCAGCTCCCGGATCGCCCACCGCCCGAAGCCCAAGCCCCGGGCGATCGCCACGCAGCCGCGCACGATGTCCTCGGGCTCGCCGCTCAGGCGCCCGGCGACGGACTCCCACTCGGGAGAGAGGAGGATTCCACCGAAGGTGTGGAAGACGCAGACGTGAGCCGCCTCTCGCAGAAGCGACTCGACGATGGGAAGCGCAGACTCGGGAGCCTGCCTCGCGGCCGCATACGCCGTCTCGAGATAGTAGTTCGTCAGGTGCCTCGTGATGAAGACACCAAACCCCTCCATGAGACCCCGCTCGTCGCCCTCCATCGCCGCGACGAACTCCTGCAGCGTGTCGGCCGTGGCGCCGATCCACGCCTCGTCCATGCCCCCTTCGCTCGGCCCGAGGAAGGGCTCCATCGCCTGCCGGTCGACGGTGGGAGGAAGGGGCACCGGGGTCGCGGCTCTCGTCACCTTGAACGTGCACTCGGGCTCCCGGCGGGCGACGCAGGTCTCCTCGACCGCCTGCATCGCTCCCGCGGGCAACTCGTAAGCGACCTCCGTGGCCGCGGCGACGAACCCGGCGGCGACGGCGTCGGCGGGGAGGGTCCGGCTGACGCGGGAGCCGTACTTCTCTGCCCAGCAGAACCCGTAGTGCGCATGGCCCGTACGAGCCGAGCCCCCTTCGGCCGTGACGTCGAGGTCGACTCGACCGTGCCCCATCGCGGCGAAGGCCCCCATGGCGATCGAGAGCCGCTCCATCGGAGTCGACGCCCCCTGCGTGATCGCCCGCAGGAGCTGCCGAAACGCCGCGTGCGCCGCCCGAACCCGGACCTGCTGGCCCGCCGTGTCGCCGAGGACGTCGTCGACGGTCTGGTCGTGGAAGAGGTTGTAGTGACTGCAATGGTAGATGTAGGGGACGTCCTCGACGAAAGTCAGGTCGTGCGGTTCGAGGAGAAGTCGTTTCGCTTCGCTCATCACGTCCTCAGAGATGCAATTCCTGGAGCCCGAGGATCTGCTTGGCTGCGTCCTCCAGACTCTGGGTCTGTTCTGGGGTGAGGTGTTCGGGCGCTTCGAGCTGCTCGAGGCTCAGGCCCGTCCGGAGCGCCACGCGCATGAGGATCGCGTGGGGATCCGGAGCGTAGCGGCGAAGAAATCCAATGATGCGCACGGCCCGAGGCTGCTCTTCGGGGCTTATTTGCGGGAGCCCGGCGCTGATCCGGTCGAGCATCCGATCGACGTGGAGCCGGACGAGCCCCAGGGGCGCGCTGCGATCGAAAATGCACCCGCAGACGAAGTGCTCGTTGACCTCCCGCAGCACCACCAGCGCGTCGGCGCTCTCGATGGTGACCTGCATGGTGCTCGACCACGAGCCAAGGGACTTGAGGGCCTCTCGGTTCGAACGGACCAGATCGCCAAAATAGCTGGCGACCTCCTCCGGAGCCCAGCGCCCCTCTTCCTTCACCCAGCTGTCGTAGAGGAGACAGTCGGGCATCGCGGTCACGAGGACGGCGCTGAGGGGCGCCACGTCCTTGACCGCCTGTTCGAGCAGCTCACTCGTCATTGTTGTCTCCAAAAGTTCGAGCCAGCGCGTCCTGCACGCCCGCCAAGACTTCGTCCCTCAAGAATTCCGCTCCGACCATGCCGGCGGCGAAGTCGCCCCACGCCGTCTCGATGCCGACGAGGTGAAGGATCCGAGCCGGCGCGATCGCGATGGCGAGGCGCCCCTCGCCGCTCCCCAGCCCCAGCCTCACTCCCCGCAAGGTCTCGATGAGCTGCGCAGAGATCGCCACGGCGTCGCGAGACACCCCACGGCTTGCGATCGCCAAGCCGTGAGCGTCGGTGATGAACACTCCCTGCAAGTCCGCGACGCGGTCGATCCAGCTCAGCAGCGCGTCTACTCGGGCGTCGACTCCGCCGGCGGGCACCACGAAGGGATCGACCTGCGGTCGAGGGCGGGTGGAGGGCGAGGGAGTCGGCGAGGATGCCGGTCCGTTCGCGGCAGCAGGGCGTGCGGCCACGACGGGCACCTCGTCGCGGCTCGCCTGCTCCAGAAGCCGACGGAGCTTGCCCGGATCAGTCCAGGAGATGGATCGGGCCATCGTCCGCTCCTTCCTCACTCAAGCCCGCGCGCTGTTCGATCTCGGCGGCGAGGTGGTCGAAGACCGCCGCGACCGGAGGCGGGCGCCGCCGCAGCAACCCGACCGGCACGCCCTCGGCGCTCGCTTTCGTGAACACGGGGTCGCGGGGCACCTGGGTCTCGAGCACCACCTCCGGCGGGAACGTCGACCACACCTCCTGCGCGATGTTGAGCGCGACCTCTTCGCGCATGCTGGTCATCGTCAGCACGATGCCCGCGAGGCGCAGGTGGCGACCCCGGCTCTTGGCCGCGGTGATGGCCCGCAGGGTCGTCGGAAGGGTGCGCAGCGCCAGGGGCTCCGCCTGCACGGGCACCAGCACGGAATCGACGACGTTCAGGGCGCCCTGACTCGGGCCGCTGCCTCCGGCGGGCGTGTCGAACATCACCAGATCGAAGCTTCCCTCCGCCCAGTCGAGGATCCGACGAAGAAGCCCCTCGTCGGCGAGGGCTCGCATCCAGCGATCCAGATCGTCGGTTTCGAGGGTCCCGAGGGGAAGCAGGACGAGCTCCGGAAGCTTCGTCCGCAGCACGTGGTCCTCGAGCGGGCCTCCCTCTTCGATCCAGCGCACCAGACCGCCGGCCCGCGCGGTCTCACCGGCGAGGGAGAGGCCGATGGCCCCCTGCGGATCGATGTCGACGAGGAGCACCGAGTGCCCGCGCTTCGCCAGTGCGTAGCAGAGGTTGAGTGCGACGGTGGTCTTGCCCACGCCGCCCTTCTGGCTGAGCACGGCCATGGAGTGCATCAAGGCACCTTTCCTTCGAACCCGAGCCCACGGAGGCGCTCGACGTTGTGTCGGATGACGTCGTCCTCCGGCGCCAACTCCAGAGCGATCGAGAAGTGATCGGCGGCTTCCTGGAGGCGCCCGCCCAGCACGGCCATCCGCGCCTGCCGGAGGTGATCGGCGACGCGGGCCGAACGCTCGTTCGTCTCGTCGGTGATCTGCGCTGCCTCCAGGAGCAGCTGCTCCCAGCGTCCCTCGATCTCCCGAGGGCCGATGTCGCCCAGGGGCTGGGTCACCGCGACGGCGCCCTCGACGGCAAGGAGACGGCGGAGCGCGTCGAGACCGTGGCCTTCCTCGTCTTCCGCGCCCCAGATCTCCCCTCGGTAGACGCGGACGACCCCAAGAGGCCTGTCTTGGGCGATGCAGTGAATCGCGCCCGAATGGCCACCGGTGCACAGCGCCTGAATGAACTCCGCGGGGCCGAGCAAGGGTTCGCAGTCGATGGTCGCCGCCAGGGAGCGGCGGATCCGCCGCCGGAGGCGAGTCTCGTCGAAGGGGGTGTGGAGCGCCTGCACCCGTGGGTCCGGAGGCAAGCTCAGGTCGCCGGGGTCGACGACGAGGACGAGCTGCGGCTCGACGACGGCATAGAGGCGCTCCAGGACAGCGGTGGCGTCCTCGTCGCCAATTCGGGCGCCGACGATGAGCGCGGAGGGCTCCTCGATCCGCGCAACTTGCTCGGCCTCCTCGGCGCTGCCCACGCACACGACCGAAACGTACGGGAGAGCCGCCAGGGCTTTGGCGAAGCGGACGCGCTCCTCGATGGGCTCGACCAGGACCAGCGCGAGACTCATGGCGCGCCCAGCTTCGCGAGGTTGTGCCGCACGCGGACGTCGTCGGGACGAAGCTCCCGACAACGCAGAAAAAGCTCCCGTGCAAGGGCCCGATCCCCGCGGAGATAAGCCTGCATCGCGCGCTCGAAGAGCTCGTCGAAGGACTCCTCCGGTGCGGCCGGGGGGAGGAGGCGGGCGAGCACCAGAAGCGTCCGGTGACGACCGAGGGGGCTGGCTTCGAGGATGTCGTCGAGGGAAGCGACTCCGTCCACGAGCCCTGCCACGAGCGTCGACTCCGGATCGGCGCCCGGACGCAGCTCGTCGGGGCGAGGCACCCGTTCGAGGGTCCCCAGCTCACGCAAGGTAAGCTGGGTGATCTTGGCCTTGAGGTGCTGGATGGAACGCGAGACGGACAGGTCGGCGGGGTATGTCCGCTTGGCGGCGTACAGCATGCGGAGAGCGTCGTCGTAGCGCT
This sequence comes from Polyangiaceae bacterium, assembly GCA_027009115.1. Classification (GTDB taxonomy): domain Bacteria; phylum Myxococcota_A; class Polyangia; order Polyangiales; family Houyiibacteriaceae; genus JALVDI01. The sequence continues at coordinate 11,554 of JALVDI010000066.1, forward strand.
TGCTCTGCACGGCCTCGACGATCTTCGCCTCGAGCTCCCGGGGCACCGTGGACGCCGCGGCCGCCCGCGCCGAACGGCGGGCATTGAGGTCCACCACGTTGTCGGCCACCGGGTCGGCGCCCGCCGCCTCGAGGTAGTCTCGCGCGACGGGATCGTCCGGGTCTCGCCGGAGAACCTCCCGCCAGCATTCGAAGGCGCGCGCTTCCTCGCCCCGGCCGTAATGGTCGAGTCCCAAACGGAGGAGGTCGGCGATGGAGAGCTCGTCGGAGGCAGGGGGCATGAGGGACAACCCTGGACCGTAAGCAAGGAATGATCCAGTAAGATACACCACAAAACTCACGTCGGGGCGTAGGAGTGGGGCCGCACCCGTGGGTTGGAACCCACATCCCCCACAAGAGGGTCGTACGAGCCCCGATCGGGAAGCGCGCTCGGCGTGCCCGGTACACTCGCGGTGCTGCGCTGGGGTGACCCTGTCGCTGGGAAGCGCGCTCGGCGTGCCCGGTACACTCCCCTGAGCTGGGTGAGCCATGGCCATGACGAACAGACGAGCACAGAGGCCGCGGGCCCTCGTGGGCGGAATCGGCGTCGGGATTGGGCTACTCGCCTGGCTGCTGCTCAGCTCCGACCGCCCAGCGCCCCCCCGCTTCGCCGACATCCCGAAGATCGACGTCCACGTCCACGTTCCGCCGGGGATGGCGAGCAGCACCGCGCGCCTCTTCGCCGACCACGGCGTGGTCATGGCGCTCAACGCCTCGGGCGGGCACCCTGGCGAGCGGCTCGCAGCGGCGGTCGCGGCATCCGAACGGGCCGCGGGACGCCTGCCGCCCTACTGCCACCTCGACTGGCGCCGGGTGTCCTCCCCACAGTGGCGGCCGTACGCACGCGCGGCGCTGGCGGCATGCAAGGAGCAGGGCGCCATCGGCCTCAAAATCTTCAAGGCCCTGGGCCTCGGCTACGAAGACTCGGACGGACGGCTCCTGCGGGTCGACGACCCGCGCCTGGACGTCGCCTTCGAAGAGGCCGGGCGGCTCGGGCTGCCGGTGCTGATCCACACGGGCGACCCCAAGGCGTTCTTCGAGCCCCCCGACCCACGCAACGAGCGTTACGCCGAGCTGCGCGCGCACCCTTCCTGGAGCTTCTACGGCACGCGACCGGGCGGCGAGCGTTGGCCCTCCTGGCGCGCGCTCCTCGACCAGCTCGATCGCCGCATCGGCCGGCATCCGAACACCACCTTCGTAGGAGCCCACTTCGGCAATGCCCCCGAAGATCCGGAGCTTGTCGCGCAGATGCTGAACCGCCACCGGAACTACGTCATCGAGACGGGCGCGCGCATCCCCGAGATCGGGCGCCATCGCCCCGAAGAGATGCGGGCCTTCTTCCGCCGCTTCCGCGACCGTGTTCTCTTCGGGACGGACTTTCAGGTCGTGCCCGGCGGCTTTGTGTTGGGCTCCGCGGGCACGGAGCTCGCAGGCCTCGACGACGTGCCGGGGTTCTACCGCGCCCACTGGCGGTACTTCGAGACGAACGACCGCCGCTTCGCCCACCCGACGCCCATCCAAGGGAACTGGAGAATCGACGGGCTCGGCCTGGAGCGCGAAGTGCTCGACGCCCTCTACCACCGCAACGCCGAGCGCGTCTTCGGCCTGCCGTCCGCGCACCGCGCCCACAGCTCGTCCCGCCGCGAGCCCAGTCAGTAGTCACGCCGCCGAGATCGACTACCATGATCGCCACGTGACCCTGCCCTCGACGTTCGCTCCGCGGCGCGCCGCGCTCTGCCCCCCTTTCGCCGCCAGCCTCCTGGCGCTGCTCAGCCTCGCAGCGGCCTGTGCCACCGGCGGCAACGGCGCCCCCGACGCAGAGGCCACCGACACCGGCTCGCTCCCGGACCGGCCCGGCTTCGACGCGGGCGCCGGCTGCGGCGACTCGGTCGCGGAGGGAACCGAAGAATGCGACGGCGCCGACCTTGGCGGTCAGAGCTGCACCAGCCTCGGCTACGCCGGCGGTGAGCTCCGATGCAACGCGGACTGCACCCTCGACAAGACGGGGTGCGAAGAGATGCCTTGCGGCAACGGAAGGATCGACACGGACGAGGAGTGCGACGGCGCCGACCTCGGCGGCGCGAGCTGCGCGAGCCGGGGGTTCGTCGGCGGCACCCTCGGCTGCACCGGCGACTGCACCTTCGACGTCTCCGACTGCGACGCCTGCGGCAACGGAGTCGTCGACGAAGGGGAAGAGTGCGACGGGTCCAACCTGGGCGGCCTGACGTGCGCCGACCGAGGCTTCGAGACAGGCACCCTTGCGTGCGATGCCTCCTGCGGCTTCGACGAGAGCGGGTGCAGCTCCGGACGGTGCGGCAACGATCGCCGGGACGGACGGGAAGACTGCGACGGAAGCGACCTCGGTGGCGCCGACTGCACGACCGTGGGGCTCTTCGCCGGCAACCTCGGGTGCAATGCCGACTGCACCTTCGACATCGCCGATTGCAACAATTGCGGCAACGGCACCATCGATGGGATCGAGCAGTGCGACGGAAGCGACCTCGGTGGCGCCGACTGCACGACCCTGGGGCTCGGCTTCACCATGGGAACCCTCGGATGCACCGCGCGCTGCGCTTACGACCTCTCGGGCTGCGCGACCGACACCTGCGGCAATGGGCGAGTCGACCCCGGCGAAGGCTGCGACGACGGGGGCGTAACCGCAGGGGACGGGTGCAGCCCCGACTGCGCGGTCGAGACCGGCTGGAGCTGCAGTGGGGCGCCGTCGATGTGTCAGCCCGTGTGCGGCGACGGGCGGATCCTCGGCGGAGAGGAGTGCGACGGCAGCAACCTCGGCGGCGCGAGCTGCACCAGCGAAGGCTTCACCGGCGGGACCTTGGCTTGCACCGCCTGCCGCCTCGATACCTCCGGGTGCACGACGACGACCTGCGGCAACGGCACCGTCGACGTCGGCGAGGAATGCGACGACGGCAACACCGCGACCTTCGACGGCTGCGACAGCGGCTGCCAGGTCGAGCCGACCTTCTACTTGCCGGTACGCTTGCGCAACGGCGATGGGAGCAACCATGGGATGCTCGAGGTGCTCTTCGAGGGAGCCTGGCGGGACGTCTGCGACGACACCTACGCGGCCTCCGAGCAGCAGGCGATGGCCGATATCGTCTGCCGGCAGCTCGGGTACACCGGCACGGGCCACCAATTCATCACCTCCTTCGGCGGCGGCAGCGGCAGCCCGGTCATGGACGACGTGCGCTGCACCGGCACCGAGACGAGCCTGGCGCAGTGCCCCTTCGCCGGCTGGAACGTGGAGAACTGCGGCCCGAGCGAAGCCGTGGGCATTCGCTGCATGCCCGGCGAAGGCGACATCCGCCTCGTCGACGGCCCCCACGGCATGGAAGGCCGCCTGCAGATCTTCCACTCCGGCGCGTGGGGGGAAGTCTGCGACGACTACTTCGACGGCTTCTACTCGGCCTACCACGGTTACAGCACGACGACGGTCTGTCAGCAGCTCGGCTACGCCCGAGGGACCTTCCTGTCGACCTACGACGCGCCGAGCGACACCTTCATCCTCGACGACGTGAACTGCACCGGCACCGAGCGGCGGATCGGCGACTGCCCGCACCCTTCCTACGGGACCGAGAACTGCTTCTCGACCGAAGGCGCCGGCTTCCGGTGCGAGACCTGGCAAGAGGGCGACGCTCGGCTCGTCGACGGGACCGCGCGCAACGCCGGACGCGTCGAGGTCCTCCATGGGGGGGTGTGGGGGACTGTCTGCGACGACTACATCTCGACGGCCGGCGCGCGACAGGATGCCTTCGTCAGCGTCGGCTGCCGTGAGCTCGGCTTCAGCGGCGCGGGCATGGCGCTCACCTCGGTCCCTGACGGCGTCGACCCGACCTGGCTCGACGACATGAACTGCAGCGGCTCCGAGTCGCGTCTCTCCTCCTGCCCGAACGCTGGTTGGGGCATCGAGAACTGCGCCCACTTCGAGGACATCGGGTTGAGCTGCACCCCTTGAGGGCGACGCGACGCACCGCGACAGAGCCTCCGAAACAGGACGCTCAGCGCACCATCGGGTTGGAGAACTCCACGGTCAGGTCGATCCTCACCCGGGAACGATCCGGCGCGAGATCCCTCGGCAAGGGAGCGAAGGGCGCCGCCCGCTCGATCGCGGCGAGGGCGGCGGCGTCGAGATCGGGGAAGCCCGAAGAGCGCAGCCGCCGGGGGGGGCGCACCAGCCCTCCGTCACGAGCCAGAATGAGCCGGAAGACGGCCGTCCCCTGATCCATGGCGAGGGCGCGCGCGCGGGGGTAGCGGAGGGCCTCCTCGACCCGACGCCGCTGCTGCAGGTACCAGCGCCGGTAGCGGGCGTCCGAGGTGTCGAGCGCCGGAAAGGCGCCAACCCCCGGACCGTAGGGCGACGCGCGCCCTCCCTCGCCGAGGCCGCCGCCGCTCCCTGGCTCGCCGCCGCCGCCCACGCCGCCACGCCCTGGTCCGGGCGCCCGGCCCCTCCGGCCGCTCGCGTCGACCACGGACTGCAGCAGACGCCCGGCGAGGAGCTCGGCGTCGGCGTCGTCTCGCACCCTGCCGGGGTAGCGGGCGAGGGTCGCTGCGGGCCCCTCGTCCACCGGCGGCCGGCCGCGGGCCACCCGCGCCGCCTCCGACGAGCGCCGGCCGCCCCCCCCGAGGATGCCCCGCCCCGGCGAGGACCTCTCGCCACCCGCCGGCTCCGCCCGCCGAGGCCGCTCCTCGCCCCCCGGCGAGGAGCTCTCGCCACTCGCCGGATGCGCCCGTCGAGGCTGCTCCTCGCCCCGAGCGCCCCCGGCGCGTCCTAGAGACGAGGCCTCGGGAGCCGAACGCGCTCCGGGCCGCGGGTCGACGGATGCCACGGGGCGGCGCTCGGGGTGGCGCCCGGTCCCCGAGGCGAGGAAGGGATCGTCGTGGGGGTTGGGGGTGGCGCGGCGGTTCTCCCAGCTCGCCCGATCCGCCGCGGTCCGGATCCGCTGCACCTGGGACGGTCCCGGGGAGTTGTTGGGGCTGTCTTGGAGCACGACCCCATGGGCCCCGGACACCAGGAGCACGAAGGCCACCGCACCGCTCGTGTCGCCCTCCTCCCCCGGCTGCGGGGCGTCGACGTTCTGCGCAGAACGCACCCCCCCAGGCCGTGGCGTGGACGGGGGCCCGGCCCGAGGCCCCCGTGGCGCGAGAGCCGAGCGCACCCCGCGCCGCCCTCGCTCCGCCACCGAGACTTCCGAGGCGGCGGGGAGCTGGCCGATCCACCCGGCGGCGAGCAGATGCAGCGCCAAGGAGACACCAACCATGGGACCCCAGCCGCGGCTGGGGGAGCCCTTGCTCGGGAAGCC
>JALVDI010000067.1 GCA_027009115.1 Polyangiaceae bacterium
GTCGAGGGCCTGCAGGTCCGTCAGCTGAAGGTCGACCTCCGCTGCGCCGAAGGCGTCCGGCCGCGCCCCATCGAAGACGAGGAAGTATTGCCCCGGCGTCAAGACCGCCTCCAAGCTCTGCTCCACGGTGCGCGGGTCGGAGGCGGCGATGGCCGTGCACGCCACCTCGCTGCTGGCGTCGCCACAAGTACGCTGAACGTACATCGCGCCGGCGAACTCCGAGTTCCGGAGGGTCACCTGGAGCCGAGACCGCGCGCGCACATCGAGGGCGTAGATCACGTCGGCGCCGCCCTGCCCCCCGCAGCTCCCAGCCAGGTCGTCGGCCGCCTCGAAGGTGTCCACGGTGAAGGGCTGGCCCACGGTGGTAGACGCCGGGGCGCCGCAGCTGTCGCCGGTTGCGCTCCCCCCGGCGGGGGATGCCAGCTCCGCGGTGAGGGAGAAGTTGCCCGACTGCACCTGCCCACTGGCCGTGAAGCCATCGCTGAACACGTAGTAGCGCCCCGGGTCGACCACCCCCGTGACCACGGAGCGACGGGTGTCGCCGAAGTCGTCGTTGCACGCGATCTCCGTGGCCGGGTCCTCGCACGCGCTGCGCACGTAGAGCGCGCCGTCGTGATCGGTGCTCTGTCGGATCCGCACCCGAGAGCGCTGCGGCACGTCGAGACGAAAAACGCGGTCGGGGCTGCGGGCGCCGCCCGCACAGGTCGCCTGGAAATAGTCCGCGCCCCCTTCGGTCGTGCCCGACGCAGGTTGCCCGGGGGTGAGCGCCGTAGCGTCGGCACAGACGGCCGAGACGCTCCGAAGCGGAGTGAGGTTCACCATCAGCTCGTAGGCGCCGGCTGCCGACCCGTAGCCGTCGACGACGAGGAAGTAGGTCCCTGCGTCGAGGGTCGTGTCCAGCCGGGAGTGGGAGGTGTCCCCGGCGTCGTCGTTGCAATCCACCATCGATGCGATCTGCCCGCACTGCCGCAGGAGATAGAGGGCACCGTCGTAGGTCGACTGCAACACCGCAGACAGCTGCGCGCGCGCCTCGAGGGTCAGCTGATAGACCCGCTCCGGAGCGTCGCCCTCGGCGCAGGGGCCCTGCATGCGGTTGGGCCCTCCGCTCGTGTCGCCGGTGACGGGCTGACCGATGGGCAGCTCGATCGGCGCCTGGCAGGTGCCCGGTCCCCCAGTGGCGACCCCCGTGACCCCGAGCCCCCCCGACGCCGCCGGCCGCATCCAAGAGCTGACGAGGTACCCCCCCGAACCCGAGCGCATGGCGAGGACGACCTGATAGTCCCCGGAACGCTGGGGACAAACCTGCGCCGCCGCTTGACGGTCGTGGGTCGTGTCGCGACCGAGCTCCACGTCGCCCTCGCCGACCACGCGAAGATCCAGATCGTCGACGCCGCTGCTCCCGAGAGCGACGAAGGTGTAGCACTGCCCGGCGCTCAGCTCGACGTCGAAGCGGGCCTCGGCCCCTTCGGGCAGGGAGCCTTCGGAGATGGCGCCGCTCTGCGCCATGCCCATGGCGCTCATGGTGTTGTGGATGGCCACGAACCGCGGTTCGAGTTGGGTCGTGCCGCCACCGCAGGCGAGCGACAGAGCCAAGGAGAGGGTCAGAGTTGACGACTTCATGCTAGATGCTCCCTCGACCGATGGGGTCACAGGAGTTTACGGAAGAGATAGAAGAAATTCTCGAAGAAACGCTCGCTCATCGGACGATAGCGGTAGGCGCGGAGGTTCACGGGAGGGGCCCGCTCCAGATCCTCTTGAAATCGCTTTTCCAGCGCGCCGGCCACGTGCCGGTCCTCGACCGCCACGACCACCTCGAGGTTGAAGCGCCAGGAGCGATAGTCGAGGTTGTAGGTGCCGACGGCGCACCACTGCCCATCGACCACGACGGTCTTGGAATGAAGGACGACGCCCTGCCACTCGTGAAGGCCGATGCCTCGGTCGAGCAGCCAGCCATACATCCGGCGGCTGGCGTAGTAGACCGCGGGCACGTCGCTCTCGCCGGGGACGATCACGCGGACGTCGACGCCCCTCCTCGCCGCCTCCGCCAAGGCCGAACGGATGCTTCGATCGGGGACGAAGTAGCTGTTGGTGATGTAGATGCAGCGGCGCGCGCAACGGATTTGATCGAGGTAGGCCGCGCGGATGGCGCGTCGCTCCCCGAAATAATGGTTGGCGATGACCTGGACACGCCTCGGCGCCGCGTCGGGGGGTGGCGGCGGCACCGACATCGTCGACCCCGATGGAACGGAGCGGACGCCTTCGGTGCCGTCGGCGATGCTCTGCACGCCCATGCGAAAGATCTCCACCATGCGCCGCACCGCGGGCCCCTCGACGCAGATCATGTCGTCACGCCAGCCGCCGCCCCCTTCGCTGATCGGAGCCCACGGGTCACCGATGTTCACCCCGCCCGTGAAGCCGATCCGGCGATCGACGATCAGCATCTTGCGGTGGTTGCGGTTGTTGACGACACCGATCCGAAAGCGCCGGCGCCACGGCGCGACGGGGTTGTATTCGAGCACGGTGCAGCCAGCCGCGCGCATCTCGTCCCACTGGGCGCTCGCCGCTTCGAGGCTCCCCACCGCGTCGTAGACCACGACGACGCGCACGCCCTCCCGCGCTTTCGCCATCAGGGCCTCGGCGAAACGGCGCCCGGTGCGGTCGGAGCCGAACCAGTACATCTCGAGGAGAATCTCGCGTCGCGCGCCGGCGATGGCGTCGAGCATGGCCGGGTAGCACTGCGCCCCGTCGTGAAGGAGCGAGACCCGATGGCCCTCCACGATACCTTCGAACCCTCGGGTGGATCCCAGCCGGTGCGGCAGCCGCCCGTAGCGCATGATGGGACCATAGCGGACCGTGGCGGACGGATGCCCTTTCGACGGCCCTGGGCTATCTTGGCGCCGATGAGACGCTCACCTCGCTGCCCCATCTGCGCTCAGGAGACGTCCCGCACGAACGACGCCTTCCCCTTCTGTTCACCCCGCTGCCGCACCATCGATCTCGGTTCCTGGCTGGGCGAGGCCTACCGCGTGGAGGCGAGCCCTCCCTCGGATCTACCGGTGGAGATGGTCGAGCAGCTCCTCCGAGGGCCCGAAGCATGAGGCCGTCGCTCCCGTGGGCCTGGGCCCTCGCCGCCGCCGTCGCCGCCGTCGCCGTCGCCGCGTCGGGAGCACGGGCCCAAGCGAACCTCGGCGACGACGACGCCCCCGGCGAGCCGCCGCAAGCCGCCGCGCCGGACGAAGCGCCGGCCTCCCCAGACGACGATTCCCCGTCGTCGCCGCCGCCCCCCGCGGACGGCGCCCCCACGCCTCGGAACGCCGTGGTGAGGAGCCCCAACAGCGGGCCCGCGGAGCGCGTGTTGGACGAGAGCCAGGACCCTTCCGCCCGCGCCCCAGAGGAAGACGAGGACGACGAAAACTGGGGGGTCTTCTGGATCGAGGCCCAGGCCGGCTACAGCTTCGTCAACCTGGTCCAGTTCAGCGCCGACAACTTCATCCCCCAGGCCGAGAAGATCGAAGGCAACGGGTTCTTCGGTGGCGCGGCGCTGGGCTTCCGCGTCTACTTCCTGACGCTGGGGGCACGCGCCACCATCGCCAGCTACTTCGGCTTCGAAGTCGGAACCGTCGGCGCGGACGTCGCCGTCCACCTACCCATCCCCGTCGTTTCGCCGTACGTTCGAGTGGGCCTTGGCTATGCCTGGATGGGCGACGCCAACTGGAACGACCCGGCCCTGAGCCAGACCGAAGTCAACGGCTTGGTCGTCGATGGAGGCCTCGGGCTGAACATCAAGCTCGCGCGCCTGATCTCCCTCGGCGCCGGCTTCGACGTCGCCTTCCTGAACCTTGGGCGTCAGTCCGCCCGAGACGCCGGCACCGTCGGCATGGTGAACCTGGAAGAGAGCGGCGACGCGGTGGGGCTTCAGCTACGCCTCCACGCGCACCTGACCTTTCACATCTGAACGGTGCGAGCCCCCATCAGACGCGGGGGTCGCCGTCGACGGCGACCGCCGAGGTCGGGGCGATCTTTTCCGAGACGGCCTGCCCGAACCGTGTCCACGCAGCCCAACCCGCGATGGCGATGAGCACGATGAGCAAGAGGTACTCGGTGGTGCTGACTCCCCGGTCGTCCTTCAACAGCGGCTGGTGACTCATGGCTGGCTCCTCCGACCCTTCGAGCATAGCCGATCGGGGCCCGCGCCCCAACGCGCCCGCCCATCGAGCCACCAAGCTCAGCGGGCGCTCGCCGCCTGCACGTGCTCGACCAGAGCCCGCACCTGGTCGACGGTGGTCTGCGGCATGATGCCGTGCCCAAGGTTGAAGACGTGGCCTGGCCGCCCAGCGGCCTCTCGGAGGACCTCCGTCGCGCGGGCCTTCATCACTTCGACCGGAGCGAGCAGCGTCGCCGGTTCGAGGTTGCCCATGAGAGCCGTGTCGCCGAGACGTTCCCATGCGGCGCCGAGCGAGATGCGCCAATCCACCCCCATGACGTCGGCGCCGGCCTTCTGCATGGAGAGCAACAGCTCGGGGTTGCCTGTCCCGAAGTGGATGGTCGGGACGCGGCCCTTGACGGCGTCGACGACCTCCTTGGTGTAAGGGAGCACGTAGCGCTCGTAATCCTTCGGCCCGAGCGCCCCCACCCAGCTGTCGAAGATCTGAATGGCCTGCGCACCGGCGTCGACCTGCGCCGAGACATACGACGCCAGCGCTCGGGAGAGCTTGGTCATCAACGCTGACCACAACCCCTCGTCCGAGAGCATGAGCTTCTTGGCCTCGTAGTAGTTCTTCGACCCGCCGCCCTCGATGGCATAGGAGGCGAGCGTGAAGGGCGCTCCGCAGAACCCGATCAGCGGCACATCGAGGGCCGCCCGCGCCAGCCGGATCGCTTCCATGACGTAGCCAAGCTCAGCATTTGGGTCGATCGCGTCGGGCATCCGGTCGACCTGCGCGGCGCTTCGGACCGGCTGGTAGATCTTCGGCCCGTGCCCTTTCTCGAAACCGAAGCCAACCTCGAGGGGCTCGAGGATCAGGAGGATGTCGGCGAAGAGGATGGCGGCGTCCACCCCGAGCTGCTCGACGGCGTCGACCGTCACCTGGCAGGCCAGCTCCGGGGTCTTGCAGAGCTCGAGGAAACTCACCTTCTCCCGAATGGCGCGGTAGGACGGCTGATAGCGCCCCGCCTGCCGCATCAACCAGATGGGCGTGTGCGAGGTGGGCTTCTTGGCGAGAGCGTCGAGGAAGACGGACATGAGCCGCGAGCATAGCAGTCCGCCCCAAGACCTCTGCGCGCAGGTCGCGCCGGGGACGACACTCCTGAGCGGCGCATCG
>JALVDI010000068.1 GCA_027009115.1 Polyangiaceae bacterium
GGAACGGAAGAGAGCGGAACGGAAGAGAGCGGAACGGAAGAGAGCGGAACGGAAGAGAGCGGAACGGAAGAGACTGGAACGGAAGCAGCCGCGGAACCTGCCGTGGGCGCCAGGGAAGCGACGGAGAGCGCCATGGAAGCGGCCGCGAGCGTCACGGACGCGCGCTCCGGAGCCCGCCCGCGTCACCCCCGCCGCAACACCATGGCGGCGGCGACCATGGAGACGATGGCCGCGGAGACGATGGCCGCGGAGACGATGGCCGCGGAGACGATGGCCGCGGAGACGATGGCCGCGGGGACGATGGCCGCGGAGACGATGGCCGGGACGCAGTCGGTCGAGGATCTGCTCAGCCGAGCCCTCGGCGGTGCGGGTGCGGCGCCCACGATGGAGGCGGCGATGGCCCCGACGGCCATGGCCGACGAGAACCTGCCCGATGTCCCGAGCCGATCCGCTGTCACGCGCGCCCTCGGGGGCCTGATGCCGCGCATGCGCCAGTGTGCCGGCGAGCAGGAAGGGCTCGCCACGGCTCGAATCCGCGTCTCCAACGACGGCCAGGTGGCTTCCGTCAACATCGGTGGCCGGCCCTTCGGAGGCACTCCTCAGGGCGAGTGCATGGAGCGGGTCGTCAGGACGGCGCGTTTCCCCCGCTTCCGGCGCACCCACTTCGATGTCACCTATCCCTTCTCGATCCGACAGCTGCGCTGAGAGGCCCCTTGGCGAATCGCCGCGGGGCTTCAGGTGCGTTCGGCCGTGACGACCCGCCTCTCGCTGACGTTGCTGTTGCTCGTCGCCTGCGTTCGAACGGCGAGCCGCGGGCCGCGTGCGCCCCAGCCTATGCCGGCCGATCGGGCGGCCCGGGCGGCCGTCCTCCAGGAGCTCGGCCGCCAGCTCCACGCATCGTTGGCCCGCGGCGCCCCCGAGCAGCTGCTCTTCGATGACGCGGCTCTGAGCCGTCTCGTCGACGAGGCGTCCGCGACTCGCCTGCGCGCTTTGCGGGTCGGAGCCGGAGCGCGGCTACGGGTGGAGCCGGCGCGCTTCCGCGTCCTCGGCACGGCGCGTTACGTGGGGGTTTGCTTGCAGGGAGCGCGTCAGGAGCCGGCGGGCGGTCCCTTGGGCCTGAAGTCCCAAGGCTGGGTGTTCGAGCGAGCCCTCGTGGTGGGCGCCCAGCCTGGCGGCCGTCGCGTCGCCAGCTGGGTGGAGGGTGCCTTCGTGTTCACCGATGCGGGCTTCGGCGCCCTCGCGCTGACCCGTGTGGAGCCCCCGCGCTGGGAGCACAGCGATCTCGAGCTCGCGATCTGCGATATGGCGGTCGGACTGCACTGAGGCGATCTGCCCACCGGCGGCCCGATCGCCTCCAGGGCCCGGGGGAGCACGCTTGATAGGCCCTCTTTCTGCGGCGAACCACAAGATGTAGTGGTGGCCACGGTGTGACACCCACGCTCTGTCGCGCACACCCTTGCTTCGGCTCCGACGCTCCACTATCTCGGCCCTCTGTTCCTCGTGGCGTCCGAAGGGTCGAAGGCGGCCCCTCCACGAGGCGCCCGGCGTCGCCTGGGCATGGGGAGATACAGCCGTGAAGATCAAGAAGCTCGAGGTGGTCGGGTTCAAGTCCTTCGTCGACAAGACGGTCTTGCACTTCGACCACGACGTGACCGGGATCGTTGGGCCGAACGGGTGCGGCAAGTCCAACGTCGTCGACGCGATCAAGTGGGTCATGGGCGAGCAGTCGCCGGCGCGCCTCCGCGGCAAGTCGATGGACGACATCATCTTCAACGGCAGCGAGGGCCGCGGACCCGCCGGCTTCGCCGAGGTCTCCATCACCTTTGACAACACCGACGGCCTCGCCCCCGCCGAGTACCGGGATTACGCCGAGATCACCGTCACCCGGCGGCTCGATCGGAGCGGCCGCAGCGACTACCTGATCAACCGGACGCCCGTGCGCTTGATGGACGTGACCAACCTGTTCCTCGGGACAGGCGTCGGCCGGCGAGCGTACTCGATCATCGAGCAGGGCCGCATCGGCTTCATCGTGAGCAGCAAGCCGGCCGACCGCCGGACCATGATCGAGGAGGCGGCGGGGATCACGAAGTACAAGGTCCGAAAGCGCGCGGCCGAGCGCAAGATGGAGCAGACCCGCGCCAACCTCTTGCGGGTCGGCGACATCCTCCAGGAGCTCGAACGGAGCCTCGCGTCGCTCAAGCGTCAGGCCCAGAAGGCGGAGCGCTACAAGCTCTACCGGGACGAGGTCCGGGATCTCGAGCTCTACGTCGCGTCGTTCCGCTACCTCGAGCTCTTCAACGAGACGCGCGTCGTCCGCTCCGCGCTGGAGACCGCTTCCGCCGCGGCCGAGGGCTCCCGCCTGGCGCTACGCGTGCGCGAGGCCGAGCTCGAGGGGGATCGGGCTCACGTTCAGACCCTTGGCGCGCAGGTCGAGCGCGCGCAGAACGAGTCCTACGAGCTCGACAACGCCGTCCGCGTCCTCGAGGGGCAGGTGCAGTCCCAGCTCGAGCGACTCGAGTCCTTGCGGGAGCGGGAGCAGCTCGCCGAGCGGGAGCTCCAGGCCCTCACCGGGCAGCGTGACGCCCTACGTCAGGAGCGCGACGCCTTGGTCGCCGCCCTACAAGACCTGGAGGCCGCCGAAGCCCAGACGGCCGAGCTCTTCGAGCGGGAGAGCGCCGAGCTCGAGCGCCGCCGCCTCGCTGTCGCCGACGCCGAACGCACCGTTTCGGCGGCTCGTGGTCGTGTCGCCGACGCCGACCGTCGCCTCGCACGCGCGGAGGCCGTTCTCGCGAGCTTCGAGCAGCGTCGGGCCGAGGGGCGGGCGCGGCTGGAGAAGCTCCGGATCCAACGCGAAGGGCTCGAGCAGCGCCTGCAGAGCCTGGAGGAGGAGCGCGCAGCGCTGGTCACGCGCCTGTCGGTGCTCCAGAGCGGCAAGGACGAGAAGGCCAAGACCAAGGAAGAGATCGAGGCGGAGCTCCAGGTGCTGCGCGAGGAGCTGCGGGAGAGCGACGCCGTGCTCGAGGAGCTGCGGCACGAGGCCGCCGAGAAGCGCTCGCGGCTCAGCTCCCTGCGCGAGGTTGCGCAGCGTTTCGAGGGCGTGGGCGCGGGTGTGCGCGCGCTCATGACCCGCTTCCAGGGCGACGGCTTGGTCGGCCTCGTCGCCGATCGCGTGCGGTGCCCGGCCGAGTTGGACGGAGCCCTCGCCGCCGCCCTCGGAGAGCTCTTGCAGGCGGTCGTCGTCACGGACGAGGGGAGTGCCCTGGAGGCCATGCGCTTCCTCCGCGAGGAAGAGGCCGGGCGCGCCACGCTGGTCCCCCGCGCGCTCCGAGGGCCCGACACGGTGACGGCCGAGCTGCCCGCGGTGCCCACGGGCGAGGGGGTGCTTGGCCCGCTCGTCGATCGGGTGCACGGCAGCGACGAGGATCGGCCCCTTCTGCGCCGGCTGCTCCACGGTTACGTGGTCGTGCGCGATCTCGACACGGCCCTGCGGTTGCGTCGTGAGGGCTGCGAGAGCGTCCTGGTCACCCTCGCCGGCGAGCGCGTCGCGCCTGAGGGGCTCTTCACCGGAGGAGCCGGCGACGAGGGCAGCACCCACCTGCTCGAGCTCAAACGCGAGGCGCGGCAGCTCGAGACGGTGGTGGCGGATCTCGACGCCCGGCTCGAGGCGGCGGTACGGCGCCACGGTGAGCTGCGTCAGGGCATCGCGCAGCGGCAGGCGGCCATCGACGCCGCCAGGACCGCCGCCCACGACGCCGAGATCGCGATCGTCAAGGCCGAGAAGGACATCCGCAAGGCGGAGGGGGACGCGGCGACGGCGCGAGAGGCGATCGCCAGCCTCCGTCTCGAGATCGAGGAGCTGGCGGCGGCCCTTGAGCGCGCTTCCGACGAAGAAGCCGAGGCGCGGGCCGAGATCGAAGCCGCGCGCAGCGCCGGCGACGAGGCGAAGCAGGAGCTGAACGCCGCCGAGGCGATCTTCGCTGAGCGCCAGAGGTCCGTGGAGGAGCAGAGTGCTCGCGTCACGGAGGTCCGCGTGCGGGCGGCTCAGGCGCGCGAGCGTGCGGAGAGCGACCGTGGGGCCCTCGAACGGCTGTCGCGGAGCATCGAGGCCCTCGACCAGCGCGAGGCGCGTCTGCGCGGCGACGTCGCCGAGGGCGCGCGGCAGCAGGGGGTGATCGCCGCGCAGCTCCTCATGGCCCGCGAGCAGCTTGCCGACGCGATCACCCGCGCGATGAAGGCTCACGAGCGTCTCGGCGAGGTGCGGGCCCACTACGAGCAGGCGCGGCACGCCCTCGGCGTGGCGGAGAGCGATCTGCGGGGCCTACGGAGCCGCATCGAGGAGGTCTCGGGCCGGGTCACGGACCTCACCCTACGGGACCGCGAGCTCTCGATGGAGCTCGAGCACCTCGTCGAACAGATCGACGAGCGACACCGCGTGGACATCCGGCACGTGCTCGACGAGTACCACAACCGGCCGTTGCCGGACGAGCAGGTGCGTCAGCGGGTCAAGGAGCTGCTGCGTCTCATCGAGCGCATGGGCGCCATCAACCTCACCGCCATCGAGGAGTACGAAGAGAAGTCGGTTCGCTACGAGCAGCTGAAGGCCCAGAGCGACGATCTCCAGGAAGCGCTGCGCAAGCTCGAGAAGGCCATTCGCGAGATGAACCGCGAGAGCCGGCGCATGTTCAAGGAGGCTTTCGTCGCCGTCAACGAGCGCTTCAAGCGCATCTTCCCGCAGCTTTTCCGCGGCGGCAAGGCGGAGCTCGCGCTCACCGATCCGAGCGACCTCCTCGAGAGTGGCGTCGACATCCGGGCGCAACCTCCAGGCAAGAAGCTCGGCTCCCTGGAGCTCATGAGCGGCGGCGAGAAGGCGCTGACGGCGGTCGCCCTGATCTTTGCCATCTTCCAGTACAAGCCCAGCCCCTTCTGCCTGCTCGATGAGGTGGACGCGCCGCTGGACGAGGCGAACATCAGCCGCTTCGCTCAGGCCATCAGCCAGATGACCGATCGCAGCCAGTTCATCGTCATCACCCACAGCAAGCGGACCATGGAGTTCGCCGACGTGCTCTACGGCGTGACGATGGAGCAGCCGGGCGTCTCGAAGGTCGTCAGCGTTGAGCTCAAAGGCGACAAGACCTCCGAGCAGGGAGACGACGCCCAGGCCGCCGTCGCCTGAGCCGCGCTTGGCTCGTCCCAAGACGCTTCGCGCGCTTCGCGGTCGAGAGCGCGGCGCGTGGCCTCTGGAGAATCTTCGGGATTTCCTCCCCCGGTCGCATCACGCGGGGGGCCTCTCGCGGCCGCAAGCCATCGCGGTCCGTACCA
>JALVDI010000069.1 GCA_027009115.1 Polyangiaceae bacterium
CCCCGCAGCGAACGCCGGCGATCCGCGCGGCCAGGCGGCCGCCCCGAGCGCAACCAGCCTATCTCATCGCGTTCTCATCGCGCCGCCCTCGCCGTCGAAACAGCAACCACCGCCGCACCGAAACGGCTGTTCGTTGGCAACCGGTGTGCCGACCGGTCGCGGAACCTCCCTCCGTGCCGCAGACGTGAGGCCCAGGGGGAGGTGTTTGAGCGGGCGCTGCTAGCGCCCCAATTCGTCGATGCTATGAGTGCTCCGATGCCGGCGCTCTCCCCAGCGGCCCGCGCAGCCCTCGTCGCGGCAGGCGTCGGCATGGCCCTCTGCTGCAGCGAGGGCGCGCAGGAGCCGGCCGCGTCGGCGCCCCCGGCCACCGTAGCCGCCGCCCCAGGAGAGGCGAGCGCCGCCCCCGCGGACCCTCCATCGAGCGCCTCCGAGCGCGTCGCGTACGCCCTGGGCCGCCACCTGGACCGCGCCGAGCTCCGCGCCGAGGGCACCCTCGTCGTCGACTTCGGCACGCCGGCCGCCGCCAAGTACACCCTCGGCGGCTGGCGCACGCGGGTCGGCCCGGACCGGCGCCTCGGCGGCACCACGGCCACGCTGATCCGTGGCCTGACCGGCGAACTGCTGCTCCCGAGCGAGACGACCGCGGCCCAGGTCTTGAGGCTGCGCGCCCGCGCGTTCGCCGATGGGCGGGTGACGGTCTACGTCAACGGCGAGGCGGTCCATCACGGCCGGCTCCCGACCGACGGAACCTTCGGCACGCTGGAGGTGCCCATCGAAGCCGGCGCGCTCGTGGCCTCGGAGAACGTCTTGCAGCTCCGCGTCCCGGCTCGCGGGCGCGACGAAGGCGTGAGCGCGGGCCTGGCCCTCGACTGGATGACCCTGGGCCCGCCGGGCGCCGAGATCGCCCCGCCCCCGCCGCTGACGAACGCACCGCGGCTACCTGACGGGTGGGCCCTGGGGTGGCACCTCGAGGTCCCCGAGGGCGCGACGCTGCGAGCCCGGATCGACGGCGAGGTCGAGGTCACCGCCGTGCGCGACGGGCAGCCCGCGCGCGCTCTCGGACGACACGGCGGGGAGGTGCGTGTGCCGCTCGGCGAGCTCGCCGGACAGCACGTCCGGTTGGATCTGCGGGCGACGGGGGCGGCGACGATCGAGGAGCCGAGGATCGTCGTGGCCGAACCGACGCCGCGCGGAGCAGCGCTTCGACGGCCGCGCAACGTGATCGTGTGGCTCGTCGACACCGTGCGCGCCGACAAGCTCTCGCCCTTCAACCCGAACACCCGGGTGCAGACGCCGGGGCTCGCCCGCTGGGCGCGGACGGCGACGGTCTTCGAGCAGGCACGGACGCAGGAAAACTGGACCAAACCGAGCGTCGCAACGCTGCTCAGCGGCCTGCTGCCCTGGAAGCACACGGCGACCTCCGGCGAGGCCGTCGTGCCTCGGAGCGTCACGCTGCTCAGTGAGACGCTCGAGGATGCCGGCTTCACCACGGGGGCCTTCGTCTGCAACGGCTACGTCTCGGACAAGTTCGGTTTCGAGCAGGGCTGGGACACCTGGCGCAACTACCTGCGGGAGGGACGCCGCACCGCGGCCCGTTTCGTGGCCGCCGACGTGCTGTCCTGGCTGGACGAGCGACCGAGGGACCGCCCCTTCTTTCTCTACGTGCACACCATCGACCCGCACGTGCCCTACATCCCCCCCGACGACATCCTCGCCCGCTACGACCCCGAGCCCTACGCAGGCCCCGTGGACTTTCGCCGCGATCGGGAGCTCCTCGAGAAGATCAAGAGCGGCCGGCTGCGCCTCGGAGAGCGCGACCGGCGGCGCCTCGAGGCGCTCTACGACGGCGAGATCACCTACCACGACGCCCACTTCGCGGCGGTGCTCGAAGGGCTGGAGCGGCGTGGCCTCGCCGACGAGACGATGGTGGTCTTCACCGCCGACCACGGCGAGGAGATGTTCGACCACGGCAGCGTCGGCCACGGCCACTCGCTCTTCGAGGAGCTGCTGCACGTGCCGCTCGTGGTGCGGCTCCCCGGGGTAGAGGGCGGACGGGTCCGCGCGCCGGTGGGCCTGGTCGACGTGATGCCCACGGTGCTGGAGGCGCTCGGGCAGCCGGTGCCCGAGGAGCTCCAGGGGCAGAGCGCCCTGCGGCTGATGCGCGGCGACGCGCCCGACGCCCCCCGACCAAGCCTCGCCGGCTTCATGGATGGATGGCGCTCCATCGTGCTGGGGCGCTTCAAGCTCATCCAGCGCACCCATCGCCACTGGATGCTCTTCGATCTGGTGGCCGATCCCCGCGAAGAACACGACCTCGCCGCACAGCGCCCGCTGGTCGTGCGGCACCTGCGCGGCATGCTCGGCTTGGCCATGCACGGCGCCGAGCGTGGAGCGCGGCACCAGGCGGGCGAAACGACGATCGATCCGCAGACCCGCGCGCAGCTCGAAGCGCTGGGCTACGTCGGAGGGCAGCCACGATGACGAAGGACAGCCGGCCGATGGCACAGGCGCGACCCAAGAGCCCTCGCTTCTCCGGGCGTGCGGTCGGCTGCGGGTTCGCGCTGCTCCTCGTGCTCGCGGCGGGGGGCGCCATCCTCACATGGCACCTGCGCAAAGACCCGCACGGACCCATCCTCGCGGTGGCGCCCCTCGGGCAGGACCTGGCGGTGCTGCGACGAGGCTACGCCGAACGCGGCTACGTGCACCTGCTGCGCTGGGCCCCCGACACTCGGCGCCCCCTCTGGTCCGAGCCGCTCTTTGGCGTCGAGCCGGCCCCGGCCCTGACCGTAAGCGACGACACGATCCTCCTGCGCGCCCGAGAGGCGCGCGGCCACGGCGAGGTCCACGCCTTCGATGGGGAGGGCGGGTTCCGCTGGCGGGGCGGGCGCGCGCGACAGGAGGCGCCCGACGGGAACCCGGCGTTCAGCGCCCACCCCCTCGCTCTCGTGGGCGGCGTGGTCTTCGTCCCCCACGCGAGCGACCCGGTCGAGGTGGTGCTGCTGACCGTAGCGGACGGCGCAGAGGCCGCCCGCGTCGAGCTCCCGGCCGGGGAGGCGGAGCGCGCACTCATCCCCTTTGGCGACGGGATCGTCCTCACGAGCGGCGACGAGGTGCTCCGCGCCATCGACCGGAGGGGCGCGCTTCGGGACCTCGGCTCCGCCGCGGGCGGCTGGTGCGTCCTGGCGGGACAGCTCTACGTGGGCACGACGCACGGGCTGCTCCGGCTGCGCGCGGGAGCTGCGGAGGCCGAGCGAGTGCTGCCCGGGGAGGCGGCCGTGGTGGCCTGCGGAGGGAACGACGCCGACCGCCTGCTTCTCGCCGACGGACGGGTCCTGGAGCTCGGGCCGGACGCTCCTCAGGAGCGGGGCGTCGTCGAAGGGCTGCGGGCCCGGCCCACAGGCCAGCGCGTCGGAGGCCGCTTCCTCGTCATTCAGGGCGCGCTGCTCGACCTCGACACGCCGGCGGTGGTCCCCCTCGAAGGGGTCGATCTGCGCTCGGCGGAGGTCGTCGCGGACTCTCCCGAAGGCCCAGTCCTGCGCAGCGGCGAGACGCTGGTGCAGCTCGCAACCCACCGGCGGGCGAAGGTACCCGGCCTGCGGGGCGCGCGCGCCGGGGCGCAGGCGCTCTGGGTGTGGACCGACGACGATCCCTTCGCCCTGGACGCGGCGACCCTGGCCCCGCGCCGGACCGAGGACCGCACCAAGGTCCAGCCCCTCGAAAATTGAGCTCGTCCGCGCGCTCGAGGACGGCCGGCTTGACCCCCCGGCCGAATTCGCCCATATCGCTCCGCCCGGCTCACGCCGGGTCGTCTTTTTTCGCGTCCGCGGGGTCTGCGCCTGCCGCACCCGCCCGAGCCTCCCAGCAGGGGGTGCCGGGGGCCGCCGCTAGAGGGAAAACCGTATGTCTCGTTACACAGGACCGCGCGTCAAGAGGATGCGCCAGCTCGGGATCGACCTGCCCGGCCTCTCCCGAAAGACCATGTGGGATCGCGCCTACCCGCCAGGGGAACACGGGCCGCGCAACGCCCGGCGCCGCAAGGAATCGGACTACAAGAAGCAGCTCCAGGAGAAGCAGAAGCTCCGCTTCAACTACGGGCTGACGGAGAAGCAGTTCCGCAAGCTCTTCGTCGAGGCCAAGCGCAGCAAGGCTCCGACGCCCGATCAGCTCCTCGAGTTCCTGGAGCGGCGCCTCGACAACGCGGTCTTCCGCGCCGGGTTTGCGCCGACGATCCCGGCGGCCCGCCAGCTCGTACGGCACCGTCACATCCTCGTCAACGGCAAGCGCGTCGACATCCCGAGCTACCGCCTGCAGGTCGGCGACGAGATCCGCCTGCGGGACAAGAGCAAGGAGCTCAAGGTCGTGCTCGAGTCCCTCGAGAAGCCTTCGCTGCAGCGGCCGGAGTGGATGCGCTTCGACGAGGACACGAAGGTCGCGCGCGTGGCCGAGCTTCCGCAGCCCGACTCCGTGCCCTTCCCCGTCGAGATGCAGCTCATCGTCGAGTACTACTCCAAGCGCCTGTGAGCCTGGCACGTTCGCCAAGGAGGGCCGCGGCACATGCCGTGGCCCTTTTTCGTTGACGGCAGCCGCGCTCGGCGAGCTCGAGAGTCGGTGGCCGGGAACATTGCGACGATGCGAGGCGCACCGCCCTCCTCGACTCTGCCTGAAGAAGCTCAGCGCCGCGCTCGTGTCCGGTAACGCACCGGCAAGGTGATCTCGCGGGTGACCCAGTCGAGCTCGGCGGGGGGCGGGGGCACACGCGCGAAGCGCCGGACGTGCTCGAGCGCCGCTTCGTCCAGGAGCGCGATGCCGCTCGAAGCGCGGACGCGAACGCCCCGCACATTCCCCTGCGGGTCGATCCTCAGGGCCACCATCACCACGCCTTCCAGGCCCGCGCGCCGCAAGGCCCGGGTCTGCGCCGGCGCTCCGAGGACCCGCTGGACCTCCCGGAGGTAGCGCTGCACGAGCGCCCGCCGGTCGACGCGAGATCCGGCGGGCAAGCCCGCGGCCCCGCGCCCACGGCGCCGGGTCCCTCGCAGCGCGCCCTCGTTGCCGCGGCCCGCGGGGAGGCCGACATCCAACCCGCCGGCGACCGTGGTCGAGAGGGTCGCCTGGGGTTCGCCCTGAGGGTCGCCGGCGCCCACCGGCGCGTTCGGATCTCCCGGGGGCTCCGGTCCGGGTTCCGTCGCCGGCTGCTCGGCGCCCTCTGGCGCGGGCTCCGGCTCCGGCTCGAACTCCGGCGCGACGGGCTCGGGCTCCTCGGGCTCCGGCTCCGACTCGGGCTCCGACTTGAGCTCCGGCTCCGGCTCGGGCTCG
>JALVDI010000070.1 GCA_027009115.1 Polyangiaceae bacterium
GTTGCACTGCTTGCTCACGGAATCTCCCTCCAAGAACTCTATTGTGGCGCTGTAATTATCATGCGTGTCTGGATAGGGACAGGCTCAAAGTCGGCCCTGCGTGCGTGGAGGCCTCAGCCGCGCGGGTGGGGTGCGCGCCTCAGCCGCGGGGGTGGTGCCTGGCGTGCGTGTCGCGGAGCCGCTCGGTCGTGACGTGGGTGTAGATCTCCGTCGTCGCGATGTCGGCGTGCCCCAGCATAGCCTGGACCACACGAAGATCGGCGCCTCCGGCGAGCAGATGCGTCGCGAAGCTGTGACGGAGCTTGTGCGGGCTGACGTTCTTGGTGATTCCCGCGGCGGCTGCGTAGCGCTTGACGTTCTTCCAGAATCCCTGGCGGCTCATGGGCGCCCGCCGGCGGGTGAGGAAGACCTTGCGTTGACCGGGCTTGGCCCAGCGCGGGCGCACCTCGGAAAGGTAACGCCGCACGAGCGTCTGCGCGGGGCGTCCGATGGGGACGAGGCGTCGCTTGCGGCCCTTGCCGTAGGCGCTGACGAAGCCTGCCTCGAGGTTCACGTCCCCCAGCTCGAGGCCGACGAGCTCCGAGACGCGCAACCCGGCGGCGTACATCAGGTGCAGCATCGCACGATCGCGGAGCTGTTCGGGGCTGTCGCCGGCCGGAGTGTCGAGGAGTCGGCGCACCTCGTCGAGGGAGAGCACATGAGGGAGACGTCGGCCCAGCTTGGGGCGGTCGACCAGGGCGGTGGGATCGTCCTCGAGGATTCGCTCGGCGACCAGGTAACGGTGCCAGCCTCGAAGCGCGCTGAGGTAGCGGGCCTGCGAGCGAGCGGAGAGCCCTGCGCCGGACAGCGAGAGCAGGAACTCGGCGACGAAGGCAGGGTCCGCGTCTTCCAGGGAGCGTTCCCGCGCCTCGAGGAAGGCCACGTACCGGGCCAGATCTTTGGCGTAGGCTTCGATGGTGCGCGGGCTCAGGCCGCGCTCGACCGTGAGATGGTCGAGGTAGGCGTCGAGGTGGAAGTGGGCGCTCACTCTCCGAGCCTGGGGCAAGTTGGTGGGCTCCGCGAGTTTTCGTGCGTTGCCAGCCTCATCAGAGGTACTGCTGGAAGGCGAGGGTAAAGGTCACCGGCGGGCGTGTTCGACGGTCGATGGGCCGGCGCACGAGGGGCGCGGCGAGATCGAGGGCGAGCACGCCCGGCTGGATCCCTCCGTACTCGAAGTGGACGCGCACGCCGGCGCCGAGCTCGAGCCCTCCGACCCACTCGCGACCGCTTCGCTCCTGGAACACGAGCCCACCGCCGGCGAAGAGGGCGAGCTGAATCTGGCGGACCCATGCGAGGTGCACGAGGTCCCAGCTCAAGTCCGACAGGGCCGTCGGTGTGAAGCGCTGCTCGACCACGAGGAACACGCGACCGCGGCCGACGGCTTCGTCGGTCCGATAGCCCCGCAGGTAGAACCGACCGCCAAGCCCCGGCAGCTCGCTCGGGAGCGCGTCGCCGAAGACCCACGCGGCCCCTCCGACGAAGACGGTCGCGGCGCGCAGGCCCTCGGGGACCGTGAGGTTGGCCCGCAGCGAGGGCGAGAGGGTGTAGGTGGTCCGACCGTCGTCGCGACGGGTCAACGCGCCGCGGACGGTTCCGACGGCGATCGAGCCCCGGCGGGGGTCGAGGAAGTAGCGTTGGGTGTTGTAGCCGCCAGCCAGCAACAGGCTCGAGCGCCAGCCACCCACCCCGTCGGTGGTGAACTGACCGTGAAGCCGGTCGATGCCGAAGCCTGCGCTGACGAAACCGACTCGATTGTTGGTGTCGCGCTTGCGGCCGACCCCACGGGTGTACCGCAGCACTCCGCCGGTGGCCCGAGGTCCCGTCGAGAGCCGCAGCGAGAGGGTGTTCTCGAGGTCGTATCGGCGCCGCAGCGCGAAGTCGAGCAAGCCGATGAAGACGCCCTCGCTGCTGCCTGCTGCGTTGAAGCCTTGCAGCAGTGGCGGCCGCCAGGGAAGGCTCAATCCGTCGTCCCGGCGCGGGTGCCCGTCGGCGAGCTCCGCGCTCTGCACGAGACGGCCACGAGGGTCGATCTGTACGTCATCCAGCGGCGCCGGCGTCTCCACGAGGAGGACGCCGAGGGGCCCGGGCCCGTCCCAGCGCGCGACGACGACGTTCCCCTCCTCGTCTTCGATGCGGACCTCCACCGGTTCGCGGCGGGCGTCGCCGTCGCGATGGATCGTCACGCGGTGCCGATAGCCGCCGGCGATGGGCTCGCTCACGACGCGGCCAAGGCGGTAGTTCACCTGCGTTGCCGGCGCGTCGAGCCAACCGTCGAGGCGTCCGGCGGCCTCGGGGTCAGCTTCGGCGAGGGCCGCGCGCGCTGGGGCGTCGAGGGAGAGCAGGGCTCGTGACCACGCGCGGAGCTCACGCTCCGTGAGGACGTCCCGAGCGCTCTCGAAGAGGCGGCGGCCCCGGGCGACCGGCCTCCGGCTCCGTCCCGGCGCGTCGCGAAAGGGGTCCGGTTCGTCGATGGTCCCGAAGTAGGCGTCGACGAAGGCGACCTGCGGCGCATAGAGGAGCTGGTCGATGGCCGGGTGAAACCCTGCCCAGGCGATCAGATCTCGAGCACTGCGAACTTGCCCCGAGCGTCGCAGCTCGTCGAGGTCCGATAGGACGACGGCGCGCAGGTCCTCGCTCCAGTCGCGGTCGAGGGGCGGTTCGAGGGTGTCGATGCGTTCCTGCAGCGCCGCTCGGAAGAGGGCCCGGCGCAGCGCCCGGTCGTGGAACGCCTCGATCGCGGCGAGCGGGAAGACCTCGTAGAGGCGATCGGAGACGACGACGACCCCCGGGGCCGTCGCGGCGAGCTCGGTGCGCGATGGGACGAGGACGACCTCGAAGGTACAGGGGCGGACGGGGACGCCGGCTTGCTGCAGAGTGCCGACGACCTCGCGGGCGACGCGCGTGATGTTTCCTACGACGTCGATTTGGGCGAGGTCCCCGATGGCCTCTACCCCCTGGGCTGTCGGCGGGGGCGGACGGTAAAGGGGGCGATGGGAGCGGACGCGCAGACGGAAGCCGCGGGGGAGCGGGCGCTCGCGGGTGTGGAGCTGCGGCGCCAGGACGAAGGGGACGAACGTGCCGCGGCGCCGTACGTGCACCCCGTCGTCTCCGTGGTGCTCCCTGTCGGCGCCCGGGGCGAAGGCCTCGTAGCCGGCAGGGGAGCGGAGGGTCACGTCATGGACGGCGCTCAGGCGCGTGGATCCGTCGTGGTCGACGAGGAGCGGGTACCAGGGACCGGTGAGGGTGAGGCGACGTCCGATGCGTCCGATCCGCCCGAACCTCTCGGGCAGTCGGTACCGAAAGCGGATGCTCAGAACGTGCGCTCCCGGCGAGCCCACGTCTACGAGCAGGTCGCCTCCTCGCGTGTCGCGCCCCTCGGGCGGCGGGCGCCTCTCCCATCGTGCTCCCACCCTCCCCCCGTCGACCCGGACCTCCACCTGCGGCTCACTGAGGTCCACCTCGCGCGGGTAGATCCACTGGGCGTTGTGCTCGTCCATGGCCGCCGGCGCGGCCGCCAGCCGGTCGGCGTAGATCCACAGGCGGACGGTCGAGGTGTCGCTCACGACATGGAGCGTGGTCGTGCCGTGCAGCCAGCCTTCGGCGGTGAGCTCGGCGTCGACCCGCTGCCGGCGGAGGGTGTCGGCGCGTGCGCCCGCAGGCCCGCCGAGAGTCGCTGCCAGCAGTGCAAGGAAGGCGAGCGGGAGAGGCGAAGGGCTCAACGGCGCCCTCGACGCTGGCGGCGGCCAGCCTGCCTGGTATGCTTGAGTCCACGGAGAGGCTCGATGTCCGCCGACGCCCACCTCGCCACGCTGTTCCTGGTCTTCGGTTGCTCTGTGGGGGCCATCGTGGTGCTGCGTGTGTATCTGACGATCGAAGAGCGTCGGGCGCGCGCCCGCACCCAGCGGGTCGTACACGAGCTGCGCTGAGCGCGGGCCTTTGTGGTCTCACCTGAAATGAAGTGCTCTCGTTGCGTGTCGTCCACGGTGGATGCGAACCAGACGCTACTCCACTCTCGACGACCGCGGCACCTGTCTGACCGAGGCTGCTGGTCGGAGCGGTTCCGCCGACCCATGGCCCACCGATCCACCGGCAACCCTCATTGGACCCGCCCCCTAGATTGAACCGCGGAGACACTATGGGACGACTTATCGGATACATGGCGAACCGGCCCGACCGCCTCGCCGCCGCGCTCCATCAGGAGCGAGTCGTCGTCAATCCCCCGGCCGTAGGCGCCGAGACCGGGTGGGGCGTGGGCTTCTACCAGAACGGCGAAGTCCTCCACAAGAAGCGCCCCAGGCTCGACTCCGGGGAGTTCGACTGGGAGCAGCTCGCCCGAGATGTGATGTCGGACTGCGTCGTGCTCCATCTTCGCCAGCCGACGGTCGGCGATTTTCGGACACAGAACACACACCCCTTCCGGATGCGCCGGTGGCTCTTCGCCCACACGGGGACGATCGGCCGATTCGACGCCATCGAGGAACGCCTTCGCGCCTCGCTCCCGGACTTCCTCCAGCGCAACATTCGCGGGACGACCGACAGTGAGGTGTTCTTTCACCTCATCCTCTCCTTCCTCCATGACGCGGGACAGCTCGACAGCTACGACGTCGACGCTCAGGTGATGGTGAGCGCCATCCGGTCGACGGTTGCCATGGTCGACCGACTCTCGGCCGAGGTGGGCGGTGAGCCGGCGACGCTCAATCTGGTCCTGACCAACGGACGCACGATGCTGACCCTCCGCCGTGGCGCGCCAATGGCGTACGTCGAGCGCCGTGGATTGCACGATCCGCCGGGGGACGTGCCTCCCGCCAGGCCAGGGGCCCCGGACCTGCTTCGCTACGTGATGTTCGCCGGCGGCGCGGACGACGCCCCTTCGCCATGGCGTCCGATGGAGGAGGGGCAGATGGTCGTGGTCGATCGAAACCTGACGGTGCATTCGCACACGCTCTAACGTGCGGTTGCTCTGCCTTCTATTGGCGGCTTGCGGTGCGTCCGTGCGGTCGCCTCCGGTCGAACCGGTCCCGGTCACCGACGGCGATCCGCCTCCGTACGTGCCGCCGGCTGGGGAGGTCGCGTTCACGGGCGTGCCCGTAGGGCTTCGGAGTACTGGGGGAAACGAGCAGGCGCGGGTCCTCGCACTCCGCATGCTCGAGGCCCTCCTGCGTGGTGACCAGGCAGCGATGACCGGCCTACTGGCCGAGCAGGTCGTGGTCACGCGGCCCGGGCGTGGTCGGACGGTCGCTACCCGCTCGGAGGTGGTCGCGCGCATGCTGCA
>JALVDI010000071.1 GCA_027009115.1 Polyangiaceae bacterium
GGGCCCGCTGGACCTGCCGCTGACCCTCGCGGTCGACGCGAGCACCTCGATCACCCTCAACATCCGCAACGCCTCGGTCCAGGCAACGGTCGGCGACGGCACGCTCACGGACGGAATCATCGGCGGCGAGCTGAACATCGACGAGCTCGTGGCCATCGCCACGGGTCTCGGTGGGGGCGTCGACGAGGGCACGATTCGCACCGTGCTCGAGCCCATCGCCGACCTGAACCCGAACGGCGACATGGTCTGCCAGAGCGTCTCGGTCGGCCTCACCTTCGCGGGGGTCGACGCGATCAAGGGCGCCATCGCCAGCCCTCCCCCCGACATGGATGCGGGCACGGCGGACGCGGGTCCCGGCGACGCCGGTGCGGCGGACGCGGGCGTGGGCGACGGGGGCTGACAGAAGGCCCCCTGCACGCAAAGAAGGCCGGCCTACGGGTCGGCCTTCTTTCTTCCGTCCGCGTCGCGCCCGGACATGCCCAACACCGAACCGGTGACCTGCATGGGGGCTACCACCCCGGGTCCACAGACCTCATACGACCCGCACCCCTCCCCTCGATAGCCCAGGCAGCCTAGCAGTGCCTTGATCTGGCGCGCAGCCACCGGCACCATGGGCTCATGGCAGCGAATCCGACCGGGGGCGCTAGACCCCAGGCCAAGGGCAAGGGCCGGGTCATCCCCTTCGGGAAGTACTTGCTCCTCGAACGGCTGGCGGTCGGCGGCATGGCCGAGGTCTTCCTGGCGAAGTCCTTCGGGATCGAGGGCTTCGAGAAGATCATCGCCATCAAGCGGATCCTGCCGACGATGGCCGAAGACGAGGACTTCATCGAGATGTTCATCGATGAAGCCAAGATCGCCGGCCACCTGAACCACGCGAACATCGTCCCGATCTACGAGCTCGGCAAGATCGGGGACTCCCACTACATCGCGATGGAGTTCGTCTGGGGCAAGGACCTGCTCCAGATCATGAACCGCTTCCGGCGCATGCGAAAACGCATGCCTCCGGCGATGGTCGCGTTCATCGCTTCGCGCATGTGCGAAGCCCTCGAGTACGCCCACACCAAGCGCGACCGCAAGGGCACGCCGCTCAACCTCATCCATCGGGACATCTCGCCGCAGAACATCCTCGTGAGCTACGAAGGAGCGGTCAAGCTGATCGACTTCGGCATCGCGAAGGCCGCCAGCCGCACGACGAAGACGCAGGCGGGAGTTCTCAAAGGCAAGTTCGGCTACATGAGCCCCGAACAGGTCCGCGGACTGCCGATCGATCACCGTTCGGACATCTTCGCCGTCGGCACCTGCATGTACGAGATGCTGACGGCCGACCGCCTCTTCCTCGGCGAGAGCGATTTCTCGACCTTGGAGAAAGTGCGCCATGCCTCGGTGGCCCCTCTCAGCGAGCTGGTGCCGGGACTTCCCCCGGAGCTCGAAGCGATCATCATGAAGTCGCTGAGCCGCGAACCGGCCGACCGGCAGCAGAGCGCCGGCGAGTTGCAGGAGCAGTTGCTCGAGTTCCTGGCGACCCAGCGGCCGCCTTTCACGACCTCCAAGCTCGCCCAGTGGATGAAGACCGCCTTCGCCGCCGAGCTGGAAACCGAGAAAGCGCGCCTCGACAGCTACGCAAACGTGGGCCGTCCGTCGGTGCTCGGCGGCTCCGCGGGCGAGCGGGTCACCGCACGGCCTCCAGCGCCCCCGAAACCCGCCGCGCCCCCACCCCCTGCCTCCGCCGCCCAGAGCTTGCTGCACGACGACCACGACCCCTTCGAGGGCGACTTGGCCGGCGACGCGACGATGATCACCGCCTCGCCTTTCGACGCCATGCAGGAGGCGGAAGGTGCCCCCGAGGAGATCGAAGGCGAGGCGACAACCATCTTCTTCACCGCCGACGACATCGAAGAGATCCAAGACGAGCCCGCCCCGCGCGGGGCACCGAACGTGCAAGTCTTCGGGCCCCCGGGCGCGCCTCGCCCCGCCGCCGGCCCAGCGCCGGCACCCGCTCCGGTCCCCCCGCCTTCTCTGGCTGGGGAGGCAGGGGACGACCGCCCGACGCTGATCCACGAGGAAGGGGCCCTGGGACCGCCGGCGGCGTCACCACAGCCCGGGCTTGCCGCGGGGCCCCCGCCAGCCGGCGCCTCAGGAGGCTTCGCGCTGCCGCCGGAGAGCACCCAGGGCGGCCTGGGCGCCGCAGCCACGACCGGCGGACCGCAACGACACAAGACCAAGTGGATCGCCATCGCGGGGGTGGCGCTCGCTTTGATCGCCCTGGGTATCGGCGGCGCGTTCCTGTTCGGAGGAGACCCTGCGACGGGCACCATCGAGGTGCGCACGGTGCCGGACGTGGCTGCGGAGGTACGCATCGACGGCATCGGGCGCGGGCACGCGCCGCTGCGTATCTCCGAGGTGCCTGTCGGCCCGCGCGTCGTGCAGATCCTCAAGGAGGGATACGAGACGGTGGAGCGCACCATCGAGGTGGGCGAAGGGAGCACGGCGACGGTGGACATCGTCCTCATCGCCGCCAGTGCCCCCTCGGTCGCGACGACCTCCGCCGCGGCGATGGCGCCAGCGGGAATGGGCGTCGCGGCCACCGTGGCGACCGCCGAAGAGACGATGGCCCCCACCGAGACGGGCCCACGGGTCGCCGGGGGCACGCCCTTGCCCCCCGAGTCGACGATGGAAGCCGACTCCACGAGGGCACCGACGACCATGGCGGCCACCTCGATGCGCACCTCGATGACGGTCTCCACGGGCATGCGCCTGGCGAATGGCGACGGACCGATGCGCATCGAGCGCATCGCGATGGCCCCGGCCATGCGTGTTCGCGGACGCGGGAGGCTCGTGGTGAACTCGCAGCCCTGGTCTCAGGTCTTCGTCGATGGGCGTCAGAAGGGCAACACGCCACTCCCCTCCCTCCGGGTCCCCGCCGGTACCCATCGCGTGGAGTTGCGCACGAGCGACGGTCGTGTCTACCGGGAAACCGTCGAAGTCGAACCCGACGCAACGGTCCGCATCATCCACCGCTTTTGACGCGGCTATCCGTCAGTCCTCGCGGCCAACCTTCAGGCGCCGCATGACGGCGATGTCCTGGCGCCGCTTGTACGCCGCGTGGCTCGCGTCGCCGACTTCGTTGGATTGGTCGGTCTCCTTGTCGAGCACCTGGAACTCGGTCTGCACGAAGATCACCCGCCCAAGAGCCCAGGCCGCAGGCGGCGCCTCGGCCAACATCGACTCGGGGAGCCGGACCGGCATGTCCACGACAAAGTGAACGACGCGATAGCTTTCCGAGCTGAACACGTTGTCGACGAGCCCCCCTTCCCGCTCTTCGAGGCCGATGTCGTGCTGCAGCTCGTCCTTGTATCGTCCCAGCTCGGGATGGGTATCGAGGTAGCTGCGGAAGTGAATCAGCGTGTTGGTGGACTCGGTCGGGATCACGTAGTTGAACGGAAAAACCTCGCGCATCAGGTAGTTGAGCACCGGAAAGATGTCTTCGACGGTGCGCGTCACGATGCGGAAGCGGAGCTTGTCGTAGATCTGCGCGGCGCTGACCTCCTGCTTGGAAAGGAGCTTGGTGTAAAGCGAGTCCTTGTTCTTCCGACCTCCGATGAACTCCACGATCGGGAAACCGCGCGCCAGCGCGCCTCCGATGACCCGATAAACCTTCTGCTCGACGAGGTGGAAGACCTCCTCGTCGGAGGTCGGCAACATGAACAGCAGCTCCCGGGCTTCAAGGTGATGAATGATGTGCATCACCTTGAGAATCGTGCAGGCACAGAGCTGACGGTGACCCTTGTCGGAGGCGAGCTGGAGGAGCTCCGCGAGATCCATTCGCGCCACCGGCTTGGGGATCGGGAAATCGAACTTCCGCCGCAGATAGCTCATCGCGGAGTTCTTGACCGCCTCGGAGCGGGCGCGGTCGACGGGGTCGGAGAGGTCCAGCTCCTGCGCCCGCAGGAAGCGCTCGATCTCGTCGCGGCTGCGAAAATTGAGGCGGTGCCAGTCGATCACCGAGCCCCCCCGGAGCAACAGGCGCACGGCCTCGAGCTCAGCGAGGGTCAGGCGGGCGAGGGCGCGAAACTCCTCAGGGACCACCACACCGCGTCAGCTTCGCCCAGCCGTCGAGCTCGCGCCGTCCGCACGGGATCGAGCGGCCTCCGAGACCCGACCGAGGCTCAAGGTCCCCAAGAAGATGCCCACCGTGATCATGAGGACGACGAGCTGACCCCAGAGCGCACCGTTGCAGCCAGCGAGCACGAGCGGAGCAGCGGTCAACAGGACGGCGAGCAACTTCTTCATCTCGAAACCTTGGCCACGACAGGTCTTTTCTTGCGGTAGGAGCAAATCCTACCTGTAGGACACTGTCGTCCATGCGGGTCGTCGGGGTCAATTTACCGTCGGCCCTCGCGACGGCGGGCAGGGTCTATCACCGGCGCGGCCTCGGCGCCAGAGCCGAGCGCCCCTTTCGCGGGCCGGATGGGGAGAAGCCGGACACCGGCGCCCGGCTGCGCTACCTTTCCGCCACTCAAATGACGCGCGACTCGCTCTTCCCCGCCGACCCCACCCCTGCCCTGGCGATCCTCCCGCTCCGCAATTCGGTCCTCTTCCCTTCCTCGGTGGTCCCGGTGAACGTAGGCCGGCCGCGCTCGGTCAGGCTCATCGAAGAAGTGGTCGCCGAAGGCGCCGATCGTCCCCTCATCGGGGTGGTCGGGCAGCGCAAGCCCGAGACCGAGGACCCGGAGTTCGACCAGGTGCACTGGGTCGGGACCGTCGCTCGGATCCTCAAGGTGATCCGGCTCAGCTCCGGCAGCTACAGCGTCGTCTTGCAGGGCGTCTGTCGAATGCGAATCCTCGAACCCCTCGATCGCCGACCGATGATGCGCGCCCGGATCGAGCGTATTCGCGAGGTTCCCGTCAGCGACGTGGAGGTCGACGCCTTGGCGGCGCACCTGCGCGAAGCGGCACGGCAGCTGACGACGATGCTGCCAGGCCAGCCCCGCGACGCGACCGCGATCCTCGACAACGTCCAAGAAGCCGGCGCGCTGGCAGATCTCGTGGCGAGCAACCTCCCCGTCTCGAACGACGCCAAGCAAGCCGTCCTCGAGACCCTCGACGTGCGGGAGCGCATCCGCAAGGTGCTCGACCTCGTGAGCCGCCAGAGCGAGGTCTACCGCGTCAAGAAGGAGATCTCGACGATGGTGCAGGAGGAGATGTCGCGCTCGCAACGTGAGTACCTCCTCCGGCAGCAGCTCCGAGCGATCCGCCGCGAGCTGGGCGAGCCCGAAGAAGACGAAGACGAGATCGAGAACCTCCGGGAG
>JALVDI010000072.1 GCA_027009115.1 Polyangiaceae bacterium
CCGCGAGCTCCGCGACCCTCAGCCGAACAAGCCCTTGAGCTTGTCGAGGAAGCTCGCGCGCTGCGGCAGCGTTTCGGTCCCCATCTCCCGGGCGAGGGCCTCGATGAGACGGCGCTGCTCACGGCTGACCTTCTCGGGCACCTCCACGAGGATGGTCACGAGCTGGTCGCCCTTGCCCATGCCTCCGTAGACCGGGATGCCCTTGCCGCGCAGCCGAAAGACCTTCCCCGATTGGGTGCCTGGGGGCAGCTTCATCAGCACCTTGCCCTCGAGGGTCGGCACTTCGAGGGTGGCGCCCAGGACCGCCTGCGGGAAGCTGACGGGGATCGTGCACAGCACGTCGGCGCCCCGGCGTTCGAAGAGCGGGTGCTCCTGGACGCGGATGGTGATGTGCAGGTCGCCCGCGCCGTCCGGGCCGAGCTCGCCGGCTCCACGGACCGTGCGCACGGCGCCGTCGGCGACACCCGCAGGGATCCGGATCTGGAGCTCGTGCTCCTCCGAGACCATCCCCGTGCCCGAGCAGTCCTTGCACGGCGTCTCGACCCGCTTGCCGCGGCCACCGCAGACCGGGCAGGGCCGCGAGGCTGCGAAGAAGCCCCGCTGGACCCGGACCTCACCGGTCCCGCGGCACTGACCGCAGTCGCGGACGGGCGTGCCAGGCTCGGCACCGGAACCTTGGCAGCGCCGGCAGGGCACCGGTCGCGTGACGCGGATGCTCTTTTCAGCGCCGAGGGCAGCCTCCTCGAAGCGCACCTCCAGCTCGTACTCGAG
Organism: Polyangiaceae bacterium; assembly: GCA_027009115.1. Lineage (GTDB taxonomy): Bacteria > Myxococcota_A > Polyangia > Polyangiales > Houyiibacteriaceae > JALVDI01. The sequence continues at coordinate 772 of JALVDI010000072.1, forward strand.
GTCGCGGCCGACGCGGCGAACGCGCCGGCGGCCTGCAAAGAGGTCGCCGAGGATGCCCTCGAGGACGTCACCGAAGGAACCAAAGTCCGCCGGGTCGAAGCCGCCCGGTCCGCTCTGCTCGAAGGCCGCGTGGCCCAGTCGGTCGTATCGCCGGCGTTGCTCGGGATCGCTCAGGACTCGGTAGGCCTCGGAGATCTCCTTGAACTTCTCGTCCGCCTGCGGGTCGTCCTGGTTGCGGTCCGGGTGGAGCTTGACCGCGAGCTTCCGGAACGCCTTCTTGAGCTCCTCGGGGCTCGAGTCGCGCGTCACCCCAAGGACCTCGTAGTAGTCCCGTTTCGGCACGGAGGAACCATAAGCGCCCCCGGCTCGGGAGCAACCGGACGCTTTCCGGGTGCACGGCGCACCGATCGATGGCACCTCGTCGGCGATGCGCCTGCTGGTGGAACCCGAGTTCGACGGCCGTCGCCTCGATCACTTCCTGGTCGCGCGGGTTCCTCACATGAGCCGCGCGCGGGCCAAGCGCTTCGTCGCCGAAGGGTGGGTTCGGGTCAACGGCCGCCGAGCCAGGAAAGCGCGCCTGCTCCGAACCGGGGACCTCGTGTCCCTTCAGCGCACGCCGCCGCCCGTCGACTTCGCGGCGCGCCCGAGCGGCGCCGTGACCCTGACCGTGCTCTACGAAGACGCCCACTGCGTCGTCGTGGACAAGCCCGCCGGGGTCCCCACCCATCCGTTGCGGCCGGATGAGACCGGGACCGTCGCCAGCGCGCTGGTCCACCGCTACCCGGAGATGGCCTCGGTGGGCTACCGCCGCCGCGAGCCGGGGATCCTCCACCGCCTCGACACGGGCACGAGCGGGGTGCTGCTGGCGGCTCGGACGGCGGCAGCGTTCGAGACCCTGCGCGCGTTGCTGCGGGCTGGGCGCATCGACAAGCGCTACCAACTCCTGTGCGATGGGCACGCGCCTGCTCCCGAGGTGGTGAGCTTCCCGCTCGCGCGCCGCGACGCTCAGCGGGTGCGTGCTTGCCGGGACGCCGCGGAGGCGGCGCGGCTCGGCGGCCAGGACGCGCGGACGGAGCTCGTGCGCGCGACGCCGGTCGGCCCCTACTCCTTCGTCGAGGCTCGCGCGTCGAGCGCCCGCCGACACCAGGTGCGCGTGCACCTGGCCGCGATCGGCCATCCTCTGCTCGGCGACCTGCTCTACGGGGGGCCCGCGGTGGCCGGCCTGGAGCGCCACGCTCTCCACGCGTCGAGCCTGGCCTTCGAGGCGCCGTGGGCATCGGTGGAGGTCGCCGCGCCCCTCGCCGCCGATCTCGCCGCGATCCTGGCCCGCGAGCCACGCTGAGCGAAGTCGCCGAGACGCCGCAGCTCACCAGGGTGCGGCGTTGCGCCCGGGGGCGTAGGTCCTGCACGATCCCACGGTGGACGCGCGCGCACGGACCTCGATTGTGATCCTCCTTGTCGGCAGTGCCCTCGGCTGTGGCGGCGAACCGGGCCGCTGCGGCCGCATCGCGGTCGGCGACCAACCCGACGACCGCTCCGTGCAGATCGGGACCCTACGGCGCGGGCCGGAGCCCATCGACGAGCGCTTCACGCCCTGGACCGACGGGACCGCACAGCCCCTCCTGTTCGGCTTCCAAGGCGGGTGGATGCTCCAGCCGACGGTCCGTGTCTCGGCCCAGGCCGACGACCCGCCGGAGCTCTGCGCCACCGTCACCCTCGATCACGAGTCGACGGCCCCGGTCGAGGAGGGCCCGCGCCTCTCCCGGGCGCTCACGCGGGTCGGCGATTGGCACTACCTCGGCCCCATCGACGACCTCCTCGGCTTCGACGAAGAGGCTCTGGTCGGCCGCGAGCTCACCATCGAGGCGACGGTCACCACCGAACGCTTTTCGTCCGGTGACACGGTCACGGTGACCCTCGCGCCCTTCGACTGACGGGCCGAGCCGGCGCACCCTTGCGCCCCCCGGAACGCCGCGACAGCCTGCGGCATGCGCTGGTTGCCGCTCCTGCTGCTCATGGTCGGTTGCGGCTCGAAGGAGGCTCCCCCCGAGGAGACCGCGCCGCCCCCTCCGGTCCGGGTCGCGGTCGTGCAACCGACGGAGATCCAGCCCACGACGGAGGGCGTCGGCACGATCGAAGCGGCGCGCTCGGCCACACTGCGGGCCGAGGTGCCCGGTCGGGTGGTGGACTTCGACGCCCAGATCGGCGACCGCGTCGAGGCCGGTGAGGTCGTCGCCCGCCTCGACGTGGGCCGCGCAGCCACCGCGCTCAGGGCCGCCAGCGCGCAGGTCTCGCAGGCGCAGGCGCAGCTTGCGACGGCGGAGCGTCAGCGCGACCTGGCGCGTCGCCTGCACGCGACAGGCGGCGCCCCTCGGGCGCGCCTCGACGACGCCGAGGACGCCGTGCGCGTGGCGGCGGCCGCCCTCGAAGCGGCTCGCGCCCAGGTCCAGGTCACCCGCCGCGGTCTGACCGAAGCGGTCGTCCGTGCCCCCTTCGCGGGCGCCATCGCCGCTCGCTACCTCGACGAAGGCGAGCTGGCTTCCCCCGGCGCCCCCCTCGCGGAGCTCGTCGATACCTCGGAGCTCGAGGCCCGCGTTTTGCTCGGTCCGCGTCAGGCCCTCGACCTGCCCGTCGGCGCCCGCGCCACCCTGGCGGCGCCGGCGCGTCCGGGGGAGAGCTTCGAGGCCGAGGTGCTTCGAGTGGGCGAGGTCGTCGATCCTCGCAGCCGACGGCTCCCCGTGGAGCTGACGATCCACGATCCGCAGCACCGGCTTCGTCCAGGCCTGCTCGCCCGCTTCTTCGTCGAGACGTCGGCGCCGCGGCGCGCGCTGCTCGTGCCGAGCGACGCCGTCTTCGCGCGTTACGGACAGCCCCACGTCTACGTCGTGCGCGGCGAAACGGCGGAACGGACGCCCGTCCAGCTGGGCGAGACCTTCGGCGAGCTGGTCGAGGTGCGGAGCGGTCTGGCACCCGGCGACCGCATCGTCGTCGCGGGCCTGGACCGCGTCGTCGACGGCCGGCCCGTCCATGTGGTCGAGGTCGTCCAGAGCGGCACCGGGGAGGGTGCGCCCGTCGCGTCGGGAGCGAGCGCGGGGGCGATGCCCAGCGCCAGCGAGGGGCACGAGTGAGCGGACGAGCCCTCGCCGAATTCGCGGTGCGACAGCCGGTGCTCGTGAACCTCCTCGGCGTCACGGTCGTGGTCGTCGGTGCCTTCGTGATGCAGGGCATGACGCGCGAGTCGCTCCCGACAGTGCCGACGGGGTGGACGAGCGTGAGCGTCGTCTACCCGGGCGCGGCCGCCGAAGAGATCGAACGACAGGTCCTGCGGCCCCTCGAAAACGCCATCTGGCGTGTCGAGGGCATCCACGAGATGTGGGGATCGGCCCGCGAAGGGGTCGGCAGCATCTTCGTCCAGTTCGAACCGGAGATCGAGGACACCGCCCGCAAGACCCTCGAAGTGCAGGCGGAGGTGGCCGCCGTCGACGACCTCCCCGAGGGCGCTGGGCGGCCGAGGGTGCGGCCCTTCTCCGTCAACATCCCGACCATCGCCGTCTCCGTCCGCGGGAGCGTCCCCGAGGGCGTCCTGCGGCGCGTCGCCATGGACCTGGCCGACCGCCTCGAGACGATCGAAGGCGTCGGGGAGGTAGGCCGCAACGGGTTGCGGGACCGCCGCATTCTGGTGGACGTCGATCCCGACCGGCTCACGGCCCGGGGTCTACCGCTCACGCAGGTGGTCGAGGCGCTGCGCCCGCGCGCGGCCAATGTCCCCGCCGGCACCCTCGGCGCTCGGGACGCGCGGCTGGTGCGCGGCATGATTCGCGTCGAGAACGCCGACGAGGTGGCCTCGGTGGTCGTGCGGCCAGACCCTCGTTCCGGCCCCGTGCGCGTCGGCGACGTGGCGGAGGTCCGCGAAGGCTTCGCCCCCGCCGAGATCACCGGCCGCGTCAACGGCGAGCCGGGGATCCTGCTGCTGGTGCGCAAGGAGCCCAAGGCCGACAGCCTCCGCATCAGCGACGCGGTCCGGGCGCTCGTCGAGGCCTTCGAAGTGCCTGAGGGCGTCAGCGTGGATGTGTTCGGGGACGCCGCCCCGGAGGTTCGACGGAGCCTCGACAGCCTCTACGGCAACGCCGCCACGGGGCTCGTGCTGGTGCTCGCTCTTCTCTGGTTCTTCGTCGGCGGGCGCAACGCGACCATGGCCGCCTTGGGTCTGCCCGTGGCCCTCGCCGGCGCCATCCTCGCGATGCACCTGATGGGCATCACCATCAACGTGATCTCCCTGCTGGCGCTGATCCTCTGTCTGGGTGTCGTCGTCGACGACGCGATCATCATCATCGAGAACATCTACCGCCACATGGAGGAGGGCGTGCCGAGGGCTCGAGCCGCCGTCCAGGGCACCGCCGAGGTCTTCTGGCCGGTGCTCTCGTCGACGGCCACGACCTGCGCGGCGTTCCTGCCCATGCTCTTGATGAGCGGCGTCCTCGGGAAGTTCTTCGCCATCATCCCGAAGGTCGTCGTGGCCTCCCTCGTGGCCTCCCTCATCGAGGCGTTCTTCATCCTTCCCAGCCACATGGCGGACTTCGGCCAAGTGGTCCGCAAGAAGCGCGATCGTCCGGAGACCCGCCCGCGACGCCTCGGCCGCCGCCTCACCACGATGTACGAGGGAATCCTCCGGGGGGCTCTGAGGCGTCGCGGGCGAGTCGTCGTCGGCGCGTACGCGATCACCGCGGCGCTCGTGGCCGCCGCGTTCGCCACCAAGGACGTCGTGCTCTTCAACGAGGGGGATGTCGACATGTTCGACGTCCGTATCAAGCTCCCGACGGACGCGAGCAAGGCCGAGACCGACGAGGTCCTCGCCGAGGTCGAGCGCCGGCTCCTCGCCCTCGGCAGCGAGGACGTCGAGGCGATCATCGCCGCGCGAGGCATCACACGGACCGACATGGGCGTCGAACGCGGCGACCACACGGGCATGGTCACCGTCTACCTCAAGCCCCGGGAAGAGCGCAGCTCCATCGACGCCGGCACGCTCCTGCTCGAACGGGCGCAGACGCTCTTCGACGACGTGGTGGGTCCCACGAGCCTCCAAGTGATCGAGTTCCGGCCGGGCCCGCCGCGCGGAGCTCCGGTGGCCGTCCGTCTCTTCGGCGACGACCTCGAGCGCCTCGCGGACCTCGCCGGTCAGATCGCCGACGAGCTGCGGCAGGTCCCCGGCGCCCGCAACGTCGCGACGGACTGGCAGCTGGGCAAGCGCGAGCTGCGGGTCTACGTCGACGAGGAGCGTGCCGCGGCCCACGGCCTTACTCCTCCTTTCGTGGGCGCCTGGCTCCAGAGCGCGTTCGGAGCGCTGCCCGTGGCCACCCTCGGCCAAGGCGACGACGAGGTGGAGCTGGTCGTCCAGCTCGACGAGCGGGCGCGATCGGACGCGCGGCGGCTCGCGGCCATGACCCTCGTGACACCCCTCGGCGACAGCGTCGAGCTGCGCGAAATCGCCGACATCCGCCACGGCCGCGGCCCGGCCGTCATCAAGCACCGCGACCGCGAACGGGTCGTCAAGGTCACCGCGCGGATCGACGAGCGCAGCACGACCTCGGCGGCGGTCAATCGCGCGCTCCTCGCTCGAATCGCCCCCCTTTTGGCGGCCAGCCCGGGCGTGCGGATGGAGCTCGGCGGTGAATACGAGAGCACCAACGAATCGCTGCGCTCGCTTCGCAACGCTTTCGGTGTGGCGCTGATGGTGATCTTCACGATCCTCGCGACCCAGTTCCGAAGCTTCGTCCAGCCCCTCGTCGTCATGATGGCGATTCCCCTGAGCTTCATCGGCGTCATCGTCGGCTTCTTCGTGAGCGGCGCCCCCGTCGGCCTCATCGCGCTCATCGGTGTCGTCGGTCTGGCCGGCATCGTCGTCAACGACTCGCTCGTGCTCGTCGACTTCATCAACCAACGACGGCAGGGCGGGGAAGTCGACGAGGCCATCGTCGAAGCGGCCAAGCTGCGCCTTCGCCCGATCTTCCTGACGAGCATCACAACGGTCGCGGGGCTCTTGCCTCTCGCCATCGCCGGTGCCGAGTCGCCGCTGCTTTCGCCCATGGCCACAGCCATTGCGTGGGGGCTCAGCTTCGCCACGGTGCTGACGCTGATCTTGATTCCCTGCCTCTACCGGCTGGCGGCGGATGTCTCGGAGGGCGGCGGGCGCCTTCTGGCGCCGCTGACGCGCTGGCTGAGGGATCCGGGCGACGCACAGGTCGAGCCTTGACTCAACGCCGCCCCCTCGGATCGAGCAGGTCGCGCAGCCGGTCACCGGCCAGGTTGAAGCCGAAGACGGTGAGCGCGATGGCGGAGCCAGCGACGAGGGCGACGTGGGGGAAGCGCAGCAGGACCCCGCTGCCTTGGTCCAAGAGCGCACCCCAGGAGACCCCGTCGGTGGGCCCGAGGCCCAAGAACGAGAGCGTGGCCTCGGCGACCACCACGCCGCCGAAGCCGCTCGTCGCCTGGATGACGATGGGCCCGAGGAGGTTCGGCAAGACATGGCGCCACAGGACCCGCCCGCGCGTCGCGCCGAGGGCGGTGGCGGCCTGGACGAACTCCGCCTCCCGGAGGGTCAGGGCCTCGGCCCGGGCGATGCGCGCGTAGAGCACCCAGCCCGACACGCAGAGCGCCCCAACGACGTGGGTCGTCCCCGGACGATCCACGAGCGCCAGCAGCGCGATGTAGAGGATGACCCCGGGGAAGGCCTGCACCACGTCGGCGACGACGCTCAGCCAGCTGTCCAGGCGCCCGCCCCGCAGTCCCGCCCAGGCCCCCAGGAGGGTCCCGACGAGCGCGCTGAAGACGACCACGAACAGCCCGACGACCCCCGCGCGGCGGGCGCCGTAGAGGAGCGCGCTGGCCAGATCGACGCCGTTGTCGCCGGTGCCCAAGGGGTGCTCGGCGCTCGGAGGCGCGAAGGAATGCGCGAGATCGATGCGGAGCGGGTCGTGGGGCGCGACCCATGGACCGACAACGGCCGTGACGGCGAAGACCGCGACGAGCGCGCCACCGACACCGAGCTTGCGCGCCCAGCTCATCCCAGCCGCACCCGCGGATCGATGACACCGTAGAGCAGGTCGACCAGGAGGTTCACCAGGACGTAGATCGACGCGATGACGACGGCGCAGCCGGCCACCGTCGGGTAGTCCCGGGCGAAGAAAGCGTCGAGGAAGAGGGTGCCCAGGCCCCGTCGCTCGAAGATCGTCTCGACGACCACCGTTCCCGAGAGCAGCGCGCCGAGCTGGGCGGCGCCCACGGTGAGTACGGGAAAAGCGGCGTTGCGGAGCGCCTGCCGCAGCACCCTCGCCGGCGGCAGCCCGCGGGCCCTGGCCGCGACGACGTACGGTGCGCCGAGCTGATCGGCGAGGGCGCCGCGGGTCTGCCGGGTCAAGGTCGCCGCCAGCGCCGTGCCCAGGGTGAGCGCCGGGAGCACCAGGGCCGCCAGGGGCGCCTGGTCGTCTCCAGGCAAGGGCAGCCAGCGGAGCCGCACACCGAAAAGCAAGATCAGCAACGGCCCAAGCCAGATGTTGGGGATGGCGAGCCCCGCCACCGCGAGCGCCGACGCGACGCGGTCGGGGGCGCGCCCCCGGAAGCGGGCGGCGAGGATCCCCAGCGGCAGCGCCGTCAGCCACGCGACGAGCAGCGCCGCCAGCGCCAGGGCCGCGGTGTCGCCCGCGACCTCACCGATCTGTGACGCGACGGTCGCGTCGCTGCGGAACGAGCGCCCGAGGGAGCCGTCGGCCAGGTCGCCAAGGAAGCGCAGGTACTGCACGGCGAGCGAATCGTCCAGATGCAGGCGGGCGCGCATCAACGCCCGATCTTCCGGGGACGCTTGCTCGCCCAACAGGGCCTCGACCGGGTCGCCTGGCACGAGCCGTACCAGCGCGAACACCAGCGTGACCACTCCGGCGATGGTCCCGAGGGCGCGCAGCGTGCGGTAGGCGAGGTAAGCGAGCACGGCCCGACCCTACGCCTTCGGGCCCCGAAGGCGCAGAAAACGCCGAGTCTCAAGGCTCCCGAGGCGGACCTACTCGTCGACGAGGTCCGGGTCGGCGACGCAGAAGCGGGCGTCGGCGCGCCGCTCGTCGAGGTCTGCGATCTGCGCGAGGGGGGTGCCGTCGACATCCTGCAGACGCGGGTCGTCCACGCCCATGCAGCTGTACTGGCGACGGCAGTCTCCGTCGCCGCCGCAGCGGTCCATGCAAAAGGTCGTCGCCGTGCGGTCGGGGATGCCGCGCCACTCGACGCAAACCGATCCACCGGGGCAGGTGTCGGGGTCGCAGTTGCGGATCGTGCAGTAGCCGCCCGGCTGCGCGAGGTCGCAGATGCGGCTGCCGTTGACGGAACAGTCCACCGAGGACTCGCAGGAGTCCCCGATGCTCGGGGCGCAGGCGAAGCCCAGCAAGGCGAACGCGAGGGGCAGGAAGAACCGCATGGACGCCGTCGCTATAGGAGATCCCAGGGACGGACGCCAACCCGCGTTGGCCGAGCTCCATCCCTTCGTGGTAGCTCCCAGAGCGTGCCTTTGCGGACCTTCCTGCTGAGCGGCGGTCTCGTCGCTCTGGTGGCCTCGGCCCACGCACAGGATTGGGGCGCCGTGCGCGTCCTGGTGCGCGAGGATCGAGACCGCGAGGCCTTGAGGGCCCTGGGGGAGGCGCGCGGCGCAAAGGCGCGTTACCTCCGCGGCCGTCTGCTCGAGCGCCGCGGCGAGCTCGCGGCGACCGCGCAGGCCCTCGGAGACCTCGGGGACGAGCTCCCGCCGCCGGTGCGCGCCGACGCCCGCTTTCGCCTCGGCCGCGCCCTCGCGCTCCTCGGTCGCTGCGACGAGGCGGAGGCCGCGCTGCAAACGGTGACGACGCCGCGACGCAGGGCCCAGGTGGCGCGCGCACTCCTCGCCGAGTGCGCCCTGCGGCGAGCCGAGACCCCCGAGGAGCTGCGCGCCGCCGTCGAGCGGCTGAGCGCCGCCATCGCCGAAGATGGGGCGCGGGTCGACACGTTTGCGCTGCGCTTGCATCGTGTCGAGGCGCTGCGGCGTCTCGGCCAAGACCCGCGGCCCGAGCTCGTCCGCCTGTGGATCGAGCGCCCGGCGCACCCGGACGCGGACCTCGTCCGGCGGCAGCTCGAAGCGAGCGGTGGCCTCCCGACACTCAGCCCCGAGCAACACCTGGAGCGCGCGCAGGTGTGGCTGCGCCAGCGACGCTTTGCCGAGGCCGCCGCGGAGCTCGAAGGGACGCCGCCGCGTTCGCTGCGGGCCCGCTGGCTCCACCTGCGGGGCATGGCGCGCTACCGCTCCCGGCACGCTTACGCCGAGGCTGCCCAGGACCTGGAGGCCGCGGCCCGCGCCGGTGGGCCGACCGCGGTGGACGACGAGTTCCACGCGGCCCGCGCGCTCTCCCGCGCCGATGAGGACCGAGCCGCGATCCGCGCCTACCGTCGCTTCGCTCGCCGTCATCCGAGACATCCTCGCGCAGCCCAGGCGCTCTACCTGGCCGCCTGGCTCGAAGAGCACACCGGTCGACCCGGCGCGCGGCGCAGCCTCGAGCGCCTCCTGACCTCTGGCCGCGCCACCGGGCGGCAGCGGCGGAACGCGACCTGGCACCTGGCGATGCACGACCTGCGGGCCCGCCGCTTCCGCCGCGCCGAGCGCCTCTTTGCGCGCTACGCGGGCCTCGGCGAGGGACCGATGGTGGCCGGGCGCGGCTGGTACTGGGCCGGACGCGCCGCCCAGAGTGCGGGCCGTCACGAAGAGGCCAAGGAGGCTTACCGGCGCGCCCGCGCCATCGACCCGCTGCACTGGTACGGGCTGCTGGCCACACAGCGGCTGCGCGCTCTTGGGGTCGACGAGCCGCTGCCCCTGCAGCGCCCGCTGCCGGCCGCCGAAGCGATCGAGCTCCCCCTGCCTGCGCACGTCGCGTTCTTCCACGAGCTCGGCCTGTGGCGCGACGCCATCGCGGCGCTACGGGCGGCGGAGAGCGAGCTGCGCCGCGCCGCGCCGCCGGGGCGCGAGGTCGAGGCGCTCGTCGGCGCCTACCGCCGCCTGGGTGCCGCTCGGCGCATGTTTCAGCTCGGCGTCACCCGCACGATGGAACTGGCCCACGAGCCCAGGGGGGGCGGCCGCTGGGCGTGGGAGGCCGCCTACCCGCGGCCTTTCCTCTCGGCGGTGCAGAGGGCCGCCGGCGAGCGAGGCCTTCCGTGGGCCCAGATCTACGCCACCATGCGCCAGGAGAGCGGCTACGACGCCGACGCCGTCAGTCCCGCCGACGCGATCGGGCTGATGCAGGTGCTCCCCTCGAGCGCCGCCCGCCTCGCCGAGCGTCTGGGCGTCCGCTTTCGTCGCGAGCATCTCTTCGAGCCACGACAGAACATCCGCCTCGGTGCCGCCGAGATCGCCTCGGTGTGGCGGCAGATGGACGGACAGCAACCCCTGGCGATCGCGGCCTACAACGCCGGTGTCGCGCGGGTGCGTCGCTGGTTGCGGGAGCTCGGTCCCTCGGAGCTCGACCTCTTCGTTGAGCGCATCCCCTTTGACGAGACCCGCAACTACGTGCGCCGGGTCGTCTCGCACTTCGCGCGATACCGCTACCTCTACGAGCGCGAGCGGGTCACGCTCCCAGAACGTGTCGGCTCCGCCGGTGAGAGCAGCGGCCGCCTCGGTGAATCGCAGGAGGCACGATGAGCTCGAAGCGCACGAGTTTCCCACCCGTCATGCCGGTACATCGGCGCCGGCACATCGGGCCCTTCGGCCACGAGCAGGGCGTCGTCCCAAGCACGCAGCGCGTCCCCAGCAAGAAGGGTGAGCACCGGCGACGCCGCTACGAAGCTCGGCCCCGATTGCCCGGTTGAGGCCTGAGGAAGGCGGGCGCCTGAAGAACGTATCTCTCTTTCGCGAACCTCTGGCGGCGCTCCCAGGCGCATGGCAGAAGAAACGCTGCAGAAGGACGGGATGAAGAACGATCGCACGTCTGTGTTCGTCAACACCCAGAGCAACTCTCCCCAATCCCGCAAGGCCTGTTCCGGCGAGCTGCCCGACGAGGACCGTTTTGCGCTTTCGCCGACGCTGCTGCGCAGGATCTACCCCCGGCGCGGCTTCCCGAGCGGGGACAAGCTCCGCACGGTCAAGAGCGACAGCCCGGAGCACCTTTGGTCCACCGTCCACCACTCGTGGATGCAGCCCACCGCTCTTCCCAAGCCCGAGCTCGAAGAGGACCCCGCGCTCCTGCAGAGAGTCCTGGGGATGCTCTCTTCGCCAGCGGTGCCGTCCGAGTTCGACCCGAAGACCTTCGCGCTCGCCGCGCTCGTCACCGAAAAGCTGCGCGATCCCAAGAACGAGACGCTCCCTACCGCGCTTGCGGACTATACGGTCAAGGCTTTTGGCTTGAGCGCCGCCGTGCGCACCGCCATCACCTGCGCGACGTTCGCGTGCCGAAGAGGCGAGTTCGATCACCGCCTCTTTCTGGCGGACGACAGCGACGAGCGAAATCGCTACTTCGCGCCGACCCCGTTTCTCGCCCGGATCCGTCGTTGGGTCGTCGCCGCGAGCGATCTGGACTACGACGCCGCGCTCTCGGTGGCCGATGAGATGGTCCCGGCGCAGGCGTCCGGAAAGCTCTTTCGGAGTTTCCTCTTCCCCAACAGGCGGGCCTGGTTCGTGGAGGCCACCGAGGGGCTCCAGCGCCTCTCGAAGCGCGACGTCCCATATGTCCAGAAGATGGTCATCGATCCTTGCTTGCGTCCCCTGTGGCTCGCGTCGGTGTCGCAGCTGGACGACCTCGAGAAGTTGGCGGGAGGCATCGAATGGGACTTGGCCAAGGCCCCGCTGCTCGGGACCTTGTACGAGGCGCTGGGCCCGTCGCTGCTTCCTTCCCTGATCGGCGCGCTTCGTGATCTTCCGAGCGCCAGGGCCAAGGCGATCGCCAACGCCATCGCCCTCTGCCCGACCGACGAGGCGATGGAGACGCTGCTCGACAGGCTGGACGACAAGCACGTGCGGGGGGCGATCGACAAGGCGGTCCTGCGCTTCCCTCGGCGAGCGGTGCGGCTCATCAGCAGGCGCGTGGCGACCCAAGCCGACCCCGCCTTGGTCAGCCTCCTCGGGCAGGTCGCCGCGTCCTACCCGCAGCTCGCCGAGGACGTCGGGTCGCTCGATTCGCATCCCGAGAACCCGGCCTCGGGAACGGCCGACACGGCTCCCGTCGATGAATGGCCCGAAGTCCTGCGCTCGCCCCCCTGGACGAAGAAGCGGAAAGCCCGCAAGCGCCGAGCGCTCGAGCTCGAGCTCATCGAAGAGTGCGAGGTCGTCTGGGAGCGCGGGGAGCGCTGGGTCTGGAGGGCGAGCTTTCGGCCCGAGGTTCCGGCAGGTGTCGACTTCGACGATTGGCTCCGCTGGCTGCTGAACGATACGATCGGCGCGGGCGGAGTGGATCCGGCAGTGCTGCTGCTGCGGGCGCCGATGAAGCTGGCCCGCCAGGTGCCGCCCCGTTGTTTCGGGACGAATCCCGAGTCGGTTCGTCGCTTCGCGAAAGCAGCGGTGGCGCGGCTGGAGGAAGCCTTGATTCCCCATCTTCAGGTGCTGCTCAAGGCGCACCCTGGCTTGGGGGTCCAGGTCGTTCGGCCGATCGGCGCCTCGGCGCTCGCGATGAACGTGGCCGAGGCCTTCGTCACCACGAAGGGAGCGCAGCGTGGCGCGACGGCGTGGCTCGATCGGCACCCGAGGATGGCCGCGCTCGGGTTGCTGCCTTTCGCCCTGGGCAGGTCGAACAAGCAACAGCGAGCGGCCACCGCGCTGCTGCGCGTCCTGGCCTCACGGCACCGTGGGGTCGTCGACGAGGTCGCGGGACGCTACGGCGCAGAAGCCGTGACCGCGGTCGAGGCGCTGCTGTCAACGGACCCTCGCGAAGAGCTGCCGCGCACCATGCCCAAGCTGCCGAACTTCTGGTTCGGAGCCAAGCTACCGGCTCCGGTCCTCGAGGAGAGCGGCCGGCCGCTGCCGCAGGAGGCGCTGGAACCTTTGACGTTGATGCTCGCCCTGTCGACCCCCGGCGAACCTTACGCGGGGCTCGCCGACGTGCAGGCGGCGTGCAGGGCGGACTCGCTGGCGCGCTTTGCATTTGGGCTCTTCGAGGCGTGGCGCGAGGCCGGCATGCCGAACAAAGAGAGGTGGGTGTTGGCGGCCTTGGGACTGTTGGGCGACGACCAGGTCGCCCGGGACCTCGCCCGCTACATCCGCACCTGGCCAGGCGAGGGAGGACACCAGCGGGCCGTGAAGGGGCTCGATGTCCTGGCCGCGATCGGCACCGACGTCGCGCTCATGCACCTCTTCGGCATCGCCCAGAAGCTCAAGTTCAAGGGCCTTCGGAAACAGGCGCACGAACGCATCCTGCAGATCGCTGACGAGCGCGGGCTCACAGAAGAAGAGCTCGCCGATCGCCTCGTACCCGACTTCGGCCTCGACCCCGACGGCACCCTGACCCTCGACTACGGCCCGCGGAAGTTCGTCGTGGGTTTCGACGAGGCGCTCAAGCCCGTCGTCACGCAGGATGGGAAGCGACGCAAGACCCTCCCGAAGCCCGGCGCCAAGGACGATCCGGATCTCGCGCCCGCCGCCTACGCTCGTTTCCGTCAACTCAAGAAAGACGTGCGCATCGTCGCCAAGCAGCAGCTCCGGCGTCTCGAGGACGCCATGGTCGCCGAGCGCCACTGGAGCCCGGACGAGTTCCGTCGCTTCTTCCTCGAACATCCGCTGATGGTGACCCTGGCCCGCCGCCTTGTCTGGTTCGTGGAAACCTCCGACGGGACCACGGTCTCGTTTCGGGTGGCCGAAGGCAGCACCCTGGCGACCCTCGCCGACGACCTCTTCGAGCTCCCGGCGGACGCGCGGATCGGCATCGCCCACCCGCTGACGCTCGGCGAGGACCTGGCTCGGAGCTGGGCCGGGGTCTTCGGCGACTACGCGATCCTGCAGCCCTTCCCGCAGCTCTCGCGGGAAACCTTCCGCCTCGAACCGGAAGAGCGAGCGCACACGAGGCTCACCCGCTTCGAAGGGCAGCGCGTTCCGACCCGAAACGTGCGGGGGCTCACCGGCCGCGGATGGTACCGCGCGCAAGTGGCGGACGCAGGGCTGATCGAAGCTTTCTTCAAGGACCTCGGCGCCCACGGCAGGGCGGTCCTCCCCCTCGAGCCCGGCATCGTCGCCGGCGTGCCGGACGAGTACCCCGAACAGAAGCTCGGCGCCCTCTGCGTGGCCTCCTTCGTCGGCGACTTCGTAGACCCCAAGACCGCCAGGCCGCTGGGGGAGCTCCCTGCGGTGCTCCTCTCCGAGCTCATTCGAGACCTGAGCACGCTTCTGACTTGATCGCGGAGTCGCCTTCTGGACGCGGCCGCTCCATCGGAGTGCGTCATCGCAACCCCGCGTGCACGAAGCTCCTCCCGCAAAGGCTCCGCCAGTGGCGACCCCGCTACGTCCTGATCGAGGGACCCGCCGACATGAACGGCCGGGAGTTGCGTGAACAAGGCTTGCCCCTCGGTCGCGTGCCCTTCGGCCTTCGCTCAGGCGGTTTCGAGGACCAGGGCGATGCCCTGGCCGCCACCGATGCAAGCCGAGCCGACGCTCAGACTCTTGTTCTGGCGGCGCGCCGTGTAAATCAGGTTCGCGGTGATGCGCGCTCCGGTCGCGCCGAGGGGGTGCCCCAGGGCGATGGCCCCGCCGTTGACGTTGACCTTCTCGTCCGGCAGCTCCAGCTCGCGCTGCACGGCGAGGAACTGCGGTGCGAAGGCCTCGTTGATATCAAAGAGGTCGATGTCACCGAGCGCAAGGCCGGCGCGCTCGAGGGCGATGCGAATCGCCGGCGCCGGCCCGATGCCCATGAGCGTCGGCTCTACCCCCGCGACGCCCCACTGGAGCAGCTTGGCGAGCGGCTTCAGGCCGCGCGACGCACCGAACGCGCCGTCCACGACAACGAGCGCCGCTGCCCCATCGCAGATGCCCGAGGCGTTGCCCGCAGTCACGATGCCGTCCTTCTTGAAGACCGGCGGCAGCTTCGCGAGCCCTTCGAGGGTGGTCTGCGGTCGGGGGTGCTCGTCCACGTCGACGACCTTCGTGCCCTTGCGGCTCTGGATCTCGACAGGCACCAGCTCGTCGGCGAAGGCGCCGCTCTCGTGGGCCGCAGCCCAACGCCGTTGGCTGCGTAGACCGAAGGCGTCGGCGTCCTCGCGGGTGATGCCGTACTTCTCGGCGAGGTTCTCGGCTGTGACGGCCATGGGCGTGTTGCAGTAGCTGTCGGTCAGCGCCTCCCAGAGGGTGTCGATCATCTTCGGCGGCCGCCCGAACTTCTGTCCGTCACGCAGCCCCCACACGGAGTGGGGCGCCTGGCTCATGTTCTCGCTTCCGACGGCGAGCACGGCCTTGGCGTCGCCGAGGAGGATCTGCTCGGCGGCGCTGATGACCGCCTGGAAGCCCGAACCGCACAGGCGGTTGAGGGTGATGGCAGGGGTCTCGATGGGCAGCCCGGCTTTGAGGCCGACGTGGCGCGCGCCGTAGATGGCGTCGGGGCTGGTCTGTTGGACGTTGCCGAGGATCACGTGATCGAACTCGTCGGCCTTCAGGGCGCTCTGGGCGACGGCGGCCTTGGCGGCCACGACACCGAGATCGATCGCCGAGAGGGTTTTGAGGGAGCCGTTCATGGCCCCGAAGGGGGTGCGCTTGGCAGCGACGATCCAGATCTCTTTGGGCAGCTTCTTCGCCATGGAACCTCCTTTGCGCGGCCTTTCCGCGCGGCTCGATGGGGTCGGAATAGAACCTGAGCGCGCATCTCGCCGTGCAAGGGCTCACAGCCACCGGCGACCTTCAGGCCATCGCCTCGCGGACGCTCGCCTCGACGACCTCCAGGAGCGTCGCCAGCTCGTCGTCGGCGATGGTGAGCGGCGGGACGACATAGACCGTGTCGCCGAGGGGCCGGAGCAATACGCCGCGCCGTTTCGCCGCGTCGTGGACGCGCCAGCCGGTCTTGCCGAGGTAGCCGCCGCAGCCGAGGTCGACGGCGCCGATCATGCCGAGC
>JALVDI010000073.1 GCA_027009115.1 Polyangiaceae bacterium
CACCCGCTGCGGTACCACCAGGTTCCATGGAGAGACGAGCCGTCCCGGCTCCCGAGCCGAGTCGAGGTACCGCGGCTGCCCGGGCGCCAGCCGGCGCAGCGTGTCCAGGTGCTGCTCCCCGACCATCAGCACATCTTTGTGCTGCTCCAAGAAGAAGCCGACGCGCGCGGCGGTCAGCGCCGAGTCGAGCTTGCGGACGTACTCGACGACGGCGTCGAGGTCGAAGAACTCGACCATCTCCAGGGAGCGCCAGATCTCCTCCCAACCGCCGGCCTTGTCGGGCGCGTCGAGGACATCCACCAGTGTCCGCTCGAGGATCGTGACGCGCACCACGCCTCCGCCGTGCCGCGTCTCGACCACGCCACCCCCGAGGTCGGGGAGCGCACGAAGAGCGAGCGGCGTCTGGACGGGCACGAACTCGATGTCGCGGAACGACAGCCGCCGAGCCCGAAGCGGCACTCGAACTGCTGGGTTCTCGACCAGCCCCCCTCGGGGGCAGGCCACCAATCCCTCATGGTCCGCACGACCACATTGCCTATCATGACCGCATGTCGGAACAAGGGGAGCTGGCCGAACGCATCGCCCGGAGCCACCCCGACGACTGGACGGTCGCTGAGGACGGTCGCACCCTCGTCCATTCCGCCATCCAGCTGCCCTTCGTGGCCGTCGTCGGGGGGGCGATGCACATGGGCATCACCGCCAACGACCGATCCGCCGTGAGCCTCCACGTGCCGCCAACCCCAGAGACGACGACGCTCTTGGACGAGCTGAGTCGACGCGCGCCGGAGCAGTCCGTGACGGTACCCTCGTTCCTCTGCGCGGCTCGGCCCCTCTTCGCTCGCGACGTCTCCCGACTCACCGAGGGCCGCCTCGAGCACGACATGTTCACCTGGCACGAAGCCATGGACCTCGCCTCGGAGCTTGGCTTCCGACTCCCCTCGGAGAGAGAGCTGGAGTGGCTCGCGCGCGACGGACGAGACCTGGCATTCAGCCTCGACGTCGCGCGGCACTACGAGGCGGGGACACTCGGCAAAGCGCGCTCCCGGTTCGGCGTGCTCGACCTCCTCGAGAGACAGTGGACGAGCGAGCGATGGGACGACGAGAACGTCGGCGTGTACCGCGGCTACTTCGTCGCAGGGATTCAGAGCCGCGACGAGCTGCTGCTGGCGCTCAGCGGGGCGCGCTTCGCGGGACATGAGACCGAAGCGGCGCTCCGGCTCGTGACGGACGTCCCCTCATGAGCTCGTCAGCTCGGCCAACCGCCCGCGGAGCTGCTTGATCTGGATGGGCAGGAGCTGACCGCCGGAGTCGAGCTGACCGATCTTCTCGTTCATCAAGGCCGCCAAACGCTCCGAGAACACGAGGTCCCCGACGGCCAGGGCGTTCTTGACCGCGGCCCAGGCGTTCGGGTCGTCCCTCACGTGGCGGTAGACGCATTGCTCCCGCACCTCCTCGTCGAGCGCCTCGAGGATCTCCCTCGCGTGGGGCTCGGGCCGGATGGGGACCAGGCGCAGCCACCGCTCCTCGAGAGGCCTGCCAGTCCGGATCATGGGCAAGAGCAGCAAGGCGGCGGTTACGGGCTCTACGGCAGCGAGCTGACGAGCCTCGTCGCAAGCGGTGAGCCGCGTCGCCAGCTCGGTGGCGAGCTCCGCGGCGCGCTCGACGAGCGACGGTTCTCCCGATACACGTTCCAGCTCGGCCTCGATGGCGTCGGGCTGCATGTTCCAGGTGTAGGGCGGATAGCTACGCGCCGAGTACTCGATCCACGCCTGCCACCGCGCGAGAGGCGGCAGGTCGTCCAGCACCTCGACGTTGCCGGTCTTGAGGGCTTGCCACCGCGCGAGCGACTCGCCCCCGACCTCGACGGTCTGCTCGAGGGGGCCCGGGTCTTCGATCCCGAGCCAACGCCGACGGGTCTGCCGGGCGGCGGGCAGGCAAAAGCCGCCCGCAGGCAGGAGCCAGGTCTCGGCCAGCCGCTCCGCCATGGCGCGTTGCGCCGCCGTGAGCTGCTCGGCGCCACCGATCGCCGGCGGAGGACGGCCTTCGACGGGGGCGAACCCGCCGAGGGCCAACAGGACCTTGGTGAGCTGAAGCCGCAGCACGGCGTCCGCATCCGCCAGGAGCGACAACAGGCTGTCGGCGAGCGCGTCGGTCCACCCGAAGTGCTGGGCCATGGCAACGAGCCCTCGCCCGGTCTGATCGGGATAGGGAAGCGGAGGAAACCACCGGAATGGACGCAGGGTCCCAAACCACCACAACGGTGGCCCTTCCTTCCCCGTCCACGACAACCACGCCGCGAGCCCGTCGCGGTGACTTGCGACGGTCGCGCTCGGGTCCACGCGCAGCATGGCCATCGTCGCCGCTCCGCCCACCAGGCCATCCTGAACGACCGCCTCTTCGATCACCGTTCGCGCCCCTTCGTCGTCACCGGCCAGCGCGGCCAGCGCGAGGAGCGCGCTGGCGCGTGCCACGGCAACCGAATCGCGAGCTGCCCGCTCAGTGAGGATCGGCAAGGCCTTCTCGCGTCGCTCCGGCAGCATTGCCGCGACGAGATCCGCCGCCGCGCGCACACTCGCCTGTTTGTGCGTCAGCATGCCCAGGATGCGTTTGTCCTGCGCCAGCGCCGCCTCTCGCGCGGCCGCCTCGTGATCACCGGACGGCTCCGGGTGGGCTTCGAGCCAGCCTCTCGTGTGGTCGCCGCCCAAGACGTCCGCCACGAGCGCCAGGACGACATCCGGCTCCGCCGCCTTCTGGAGCGAGCCGAGCAGCATCGTCACGACCGGCCCGCTGCAATCGAACCAGGTCCCCTCGCCTACGACCGAGGTCCGGAGAAGAGTGAGATTCTCTTCTCGTGCCAGGGGGTTGCGCCCGATCAGCTCCTTGACCTGCTTGGGAACGAGCGTCGCCGGCCCCTGCCTATGTTGGAGCTCGCTCCAGTTGATGGCTTTGCCCATGGCTGGAAACTCTAGCCGATCACAAACCTCCACCGACAGCAACCACACCCATTCCCCACCACCTGGATCACGCTCTATCCCGGCCAGGGGCCGCGCCGCGGCGCGAAGACGACCAAGCGGTCGCGATGCTCTGCCGGCCAGCGCGCCTCCAAGATCCGGTGCACCTCGCGCGGGGAGTAAAGCTGGCTGAAGTGCATCAGCACGATGCGCTCGTTGCGGAAATCCGACAGTCGCTCGAGGAGCTCGTCGAGATGGATGTGGCAGCCGGCCCGGCTCGCCGCGAGGCTCTTGCGGTCGTCGAGAAAGGTACACTCCATCAACAGGACGCGGGCCTCTCGGATCTCCGGCGTCGTGTCGATGACCCGCAGGAGGGTGTCCGTCGCGTAGGCAAACTCCAACCGCTCCACCGTCGTGAAGAGGTCCTCGCCGGCGCGACGGCGGCGTCCAATCTCGGGTCCCGGCAACGCCCGAAACTCCTCCCGAAGTTTCTGGACCCGGTCGAAAAAGAGGTAGCCCAAGGAGGGGACCGGGTGGTGCGTCCGAAACGCCCGCACCCAGAGATCGGCGCGCAGCCGCGCCTCGTCACCGGGGCTCATGGGCACGGCGTCGACGGTGAGATCGTAGCGCTGGAGCTTGCTCATCGCCGTCAGCGCCTCCCGCAGCGTATCCACGATAGGCGCCGGCATGTAGGCCTTGGGGGCGGCCTTCCCATGGAGCAGGCCGCGGATCCCCATGAGCGCCGGGAGCGCCCCCAGGTGGTCGCCGTGGCCATGGCTCAGGAAGAGGTGGTCGGTGGCGGCGAACTGACGGATCGGCATCCCGCAGTCGAAGACCACCCCGAGCTCAGGAACCTGGATCGACGTGTAGACGCCCCCCAGGGAGACGCCGCGGATCGTGAAAGGCCCGGCCCGAACCTCCAGGAGCGGGCGCGCCGAGGATCCCTTGGCACTCACCGGAAGCCTCCTCGCGCCCGCCCTCCACGAGCCGTCCGATCGAACGGGCGGCTACGCCGACCGCCGTGAACCCATCCATCTCGAAGAATCGACGACAAGGGCGCCGGCTCAGCGCGTCGCGAGGTCGCCGAGCACCGACGAGACGCACATGGTCAGCCGCTTGGCGCAGGGAATGTGGAGGAACTCGTTGGGACCGTGGGCGTTCGACTCGGGCCCGAGCAGCCCGGTGATGCAGAACTGGGCCTCCGGGAACTTCGCGCCGAGCATGCCCATGAACGGGATCGTCCCTCCTTCGCCCATGTAGGCCGCGTCGGCGCCGAAGAAGGTCCGGCTCGCACGCTGCAAGCTCTCCTCGAGCCAATCGGCCAACGGCGGCGCCTCCCAGCCGGCGGCCGCCTGGTCCGGCTCGAAACGCACCTGGGCACCGTAGGGCGGGTCGCTCTCGAGGGTGCTTCGGAGCGCCTCCGTGGCCGCGTCGGCGTCGACGTGAGGCGGGATCCGCACCGAGAGCTTCACCCGGAGCCGCCCGCGCAGCACATTGCCGCCACGGAGCGAGGGTAGGTCGCTCCCCACGACCTCCAGGGCGGGCCGCCAGGTGCGGTTCAAAATGGCCTCGACACCCGTCGCCACGGGGCGGACACCGTCGTGCAAGGGAAACTCCTCGAAGATCAGATCGCCCAGGATCTCCGCCGCCGCGCGCGCCTGGTCGACCCGCTGCTGGGGGATGCTCGTCTGAAGCGTGGGCAACAAGATCGCGCCGGTCTCCACGTCCTGCACCCGGTCGAGGAGCTGGCGGAGGATGCGGAACGTCGAGGGCACGATTCCGCCGCCCTTCCCCGAATGCACGCCGCTGGCGCTGCCGTCTTCGGTCGGCTTCATGACCTCGATCTCCAGCAACCCGCCGACGAGCCCACGGAGCGAGGTCGTGCTCCAGAGCTGATCGTAGTTGCCGCACCCGCTGTCGAGACAGACGACGAGCTCGGGTGTGCCGATGCGCTCCTCCAGGTGATCGAGGTAGGCAGGCAGGTCGAAGCTGCCGCTTTCTTCGCAGGCCTCGATGAGCACGACGCAGCGGTCGTGGGCAGCGCCCTGTCGCTGCAACGCCTCGATCGCGGTGAGCGAAGCGTAGGCCGCGTAGCCGTCGTCGGCGCCGCCGCGACCGTAGAGCTTGTCACCGACGCGGACCGGCGTCCACGGCCCCTTGTCCGGGTCCCAGCCAGCCATCTCCGGCTGCTTGTCCAGGTGACCGTAGAGCAGCACCGTCCGCTCGTCGCTGCCGCCGCCGTGCGCCGGGATCTCCATGAGGATCACGGGCGTCCGCTCCTCCAGCCGGTGCACCTCCACCGTCAAGCCGGCGATGGGGCGCGCTGCGCACCAGCGGCGGATGTGCTCGACGGCGGC
>JALVDI010000074.1 GCA_027009115.1 Polyangiaceae bacterium
GGCCTTCTTCGTCGTGCGCTTCTTCGCGGCCGCCTTCTTGGTGGCCTTCTTCGTCGTACGCTTCTTCGCGGCCTTCTTGGTCGTGCGCTTCTTCGCAACGGCCTTCTTGGTGGCCTTCTTCGTCGTACGCTTCTTCGCGGCCTT
The DNA here is from genome assembly GCA_027009115.1 of Polyangiaceae bacterium. Lineage (GTDB taxonomy): Bacteria > Myxococcota_A > Polyangia > Polyangiales > Houyiibacteriaceae > JALVDI01. Next base: position 145 of record JALVDI010000074.1, read on the forward strand.
CTTGGTCGTGCGCTTCTTCGTGGACTTTCGCTTGGTAGCCATGGGCTGACCTCCTCCGATGGGGTCCTCCACCCACGCGCGCCAAAGAGTTCAACGCGAGCGGAATGGGACGCCCCCAAGGTTCCGTACCGTGGTACCGTATTGTCACGTCACTTCACGTGTCAAGCGGAAGAGAGCCTAATTTATATCTAACTTTGCGATATTTGAGCTAACTCTTCGGCTAGAGTCGCGTATCGCGCGGAAATGATTGAAAAAAAACATATGGCATCGGATGCCCCCGTAACCTTTGAGAAACCTCGATCCCTCCGCCCGCTCGCGATCTGCGTCCACGTTGACGCAGCCTCGGGAGCTGGCGTAGGGTCCGCCGGCGCCCGGAAAATGCCGGAGCGCAGCGCCGAGGGATAGGCCCATGACACGTGCGATCTTGCTGCTCGCCACTTTCACGGTGGCGTGCGGACCATCTCAGGAAGAACTCGACCACGCCAACGGTCGCATCGCGGAGCTCGAGGGCGAGCTGGAAGCGGCGCGGGCCCAGAACGCGGAGCTGACCGAGCGACTCCAGGCGGTCGAAGCCCACAACGGCGAGCTCGCCCAGCGGCTCCGCGCCCTCGGTCAAGAGGTGGAGGGGCTCGAAGGCGAACGAAGCAGCCTCCGCTCGAATCTCGAGGAGACGCAGCGGGCGCTCGACGAGCTCCGGGAACGGGAGCGCCAGGCGCAGGCTCGTCTGGCCACCTTCCGCAACCTCATCGAGCGTTTCCGGTCCATGATCGAGAGTGGACGGCTCCGCGTCCGCATCGTCCGCAACCGCATGGTCGTGGAGCTCCCCGAAGGGATCCTCTTCGACTCGGGGCGGGCCGATCTGAAAGAGGCGGGCGAAGCGACCCTCACCGAAGTCGCCCAGGTCCTGCGCGAGATCGATGACCGGCAGTTCCAGATCGCCGGTCACACGGACAACGTCCCTATCCGGAGCCGCCGGTTCCGGAGCAACTGGGAGCTGTCCGCCCAGCGGGCGGTCAACGTAGCGCGGTGGTTGATCGAACAGGGGGTTCCCGCGAACCGCATCAGCGCCGCGGGGTATGCCGACACGCAGCCGGTCGCCTCCAACGACACGCCCGAAGGACGGGCACAGAACCGCCGCATCGAGATCGTGCTCGTCCCCAACCTGGACGAGCTTCCGGACCTCTCGTCCCTCGCCAACGAGTCCTGAGGCCGCGCGCCAGCGTTTGACCGGCCGCGCCCCGTCCACTACCATCCTCCGGCCGATCGTCCGTCTCGACGGGCGCGGCCCGGAGCACCAAGCACCCGCAACCACGCGGAAATATTCGGTGTTGCCGGAACGTTCTTCTGCGGCGAGGCCCCCAGCAGCGGGGTGCCGGACGAGAAGACCGCTCGAAGTCCAAGGAGTCCCTGATGCAGGCGGGCAAGCACCAGTTCAAGGTCGGCGACAAGGCGGTTTATCCCGCCCAAGGGGTCGCTGAAGTCGTCTCTATCGAAGAGAAGGACATCGCGGGAAACCGCCAGAAATTCTACGTACTCAAGATCCTCGACACGGATCGCAAGATCATGGTGCCGGTCAGCAACGCGGCCAATGTGGGCCTTCGCCCGCCCATCACGGAAGAGGACATCCGCGAGATCTTCGTCATCCTCAAGGAACAGACGATCGCCTTCGACAATCAGACATGGAACCGCCGCTACCGCGGTTTCATGGATAAGATCAAGACGGGATCGGTGTTCGATGTGGCCGAGGTGATGCGGGATCTCTACCGACTGAAGGCCGAAAAATCCCTCTCCTTCGGCGAGCGTAAGATGCTCGAGACGGCGCGCAGCCTGATCGTCAAAGAGATCGCCGTCGCGCGCCACAAGAGCGAAGAAAAGGTCCAAGAAGAGATCGAGAAGATCTTCGAGACCAACTGAACTGACCGCTCACCCCCCGTGGGCCGAGTGACGACGACGGATACAGGCACCGAGCCAGAGCGAACGTCGAACCCACGCGGGTTCCGCGCGTCGCTTCGTCGTCGGTGGGAATCTGGGCGAGCACGCTTCGCCCCCCGTCGCTGCCGCAGCGGTGCGCAGCGACCGAGAGGCCACCTGCGGGTGTCGTCTCTCGAAGAGCAGGAACAGGCCACCTCTCGATCGAGGCGGCTACGCGGCGCACGCAGACGTGCGAGAGGATGCCATGGGGCAAAAGAGTCTGTTGATCAACGTCGACGTGGGCGAGACCCGCGTCGCGCTGATCGAAGAAGGAATTCTCGGGGAACTCTACATCGAGCGTAAGCGCGACCGCTCCCCGGTCGGGAACATCTACGTCGGCAAGGTCACGCGCGTCCTGCCGGGCATGCAGGCGGCCTTCGTCGACATCGGCCTCGATCGCGCGGCCTTTCTGCACGTCGAAGACCTTCAGTCCCCCGAAGCCACGGAAGGCGACGTCGAAGCCAAGGACGGCAACAAGAAAGACGGCAACAAGGAAAGTGGCAAGCAGCGGCGGGGCCACCGCCGAGCCTCGCGCTCGACGCCGATCCGCGACCTGCTCAAAGAAGGTCAGGAGCTCGTCGTCCAGGTCTCCAAGGGACCTATCGGCACCAAAGGCGCGCGCGTCACGACGCATATTTCGCTCCCCGGTCGCTTCGTCGTCTACACCCCGAACGTCGAGCAAGTTGGGGTGTCCAAGCGCATCGGTGGCGACAAGGAGCGCCGGCGGCTCCGCGAGGTGATCGAATCCATCAAGCCACCGAAAGGGGGTGTCATCGTACGGACGCTCGCCGCAGGGCTCACGAAGAAGAAGCTAAAGGCCGATATCGGCTACCTCGTGAAAGTCTGGGAGGACGTCCAAAAGAAGCTCGAGGAGAACAAGCAGAGGCGGCGCAAGAGGAAGGCTCCGTATCTTCTCCATGAGGAGCCGGATATCGTTTTGCGCGCCGCGCGCGATATGTTCACTGAAGACGTAGAGGAGATCGTCATCGACGATCCGGCCGAATTCGCTCGCCTCAAAGACTTCTTGGAGGTGTTCCTGCCGGAGCGGGCGAGGGACGTGAAGCTCTTTGAGGGCAGCGAACCTTTCTTCGATGCTTACGGCATCGAAGCAGAGATCACGCGCGGGCTTTCGCGGAAGGTGCCCCTGGCCTCCGGTGGCCACCTCGTAATTGATCAGGCCGAGGCACTAACGGCGATCGACGTGAACACCGGCCGCTTCACGGGCAAGGGTAAGGACGTCGAACAGACGATCCTCCAGACGAACCTCGAGGCGGTCAAAGAGATCTGCTACCAGCTTCGCTTCCGGAACATCGGCGGGCTCATCGTCCTCGACTTCATCGACATGGAGCGGAGCAGCAACCGCGACAAGGTCTACAAGGCGCTCGTCAAAGAGCTCAAGAACGACAAGGCCCGGACCAGCGCCGTGCGCATCAGCGAGTTCGGCCTCGTGGAAATGACGCGTAAACGCACCCACGAGTCCCTCGGGCGCCTCCTCTACGAGCCCTGCTTCTACTGCGACGGAACCGGCTCGCTCAAATCGAAGACAACCGTCTGCCACGACATCTTCCGGCAGATCCGCCGCGAAAAGGACAACCTCCCGGGCTACAAGATCACCGTCACGGCCCACCCAGCGGTGTGCGACGCTTTGGAACGCGAGGAGAAGGAGGCGCTCGAGGAGGCAGCCAAGCGCCTGATGCGCCGTATAGAGCTGAGGCCGCGGAGCGATTATCATCTCGAGCAGTTCGACCTGACCGGAGGATGATTGAGCGACCATGAGCGACGCTGACGATCAGCGCGAAGAGGAGCGCGTCACGATCAACAAGGAGTTCGAGTCCTTCGACGCCTTCATCCAAGAGTACGTCACGAACATCTCGCGGCGCGGGGCGTTCGTGAAGTCCAAGCAGCCCCTGCCCGTCGGGACCCGCGTCGACCTGAAGTTCACGGTCATCATGGACGAGATCGAGACCATCGAGGGCACCGGCGAAGTCGTACGCGTCCAGAAAGACCCGCCGGGAATGGGTGTCGTCTTTACCGAGCTGAGCCAGTACTCGCAGCATCTGATCGGCCGACTGCTGACCGCCCGCGCCCGTGGCGGCGACGAACGCGAGTGACCATGCGTCGCCTCGACAAGAAGCTCCTGCGCCGGCTCAGCGACGAGGAGCTCCAGCAAGAAGCGCTGCGGCGACGACGTGCTCGGGCGCGCCGGACGTTGGGCTCGCCGGGCGACGCCACCGAATCGTACGCCAAGAAGGTGCTCCAGTTCTACGCCAACCTGGAGCTCCCCGTCGGTGCGAGCCTCGCAGAGATCGAGGAGGCGTACGCACGCCTGCGGGCGAAGTACGATCCAACCAAGCATCTCGCCGACCCGGAGAAGCGGGAAGCCGCCGAGCGGCTCATGGCATCACTCACCCGTGCTTACGAGGGGCTTCGGGCGCATCGAGCGCGCGGCTCCTCCGAACGTTAGAGCCCATCTCCAAACCCCTCGCCGCCGCTGTGCGGCCTGCGCAGGCCCTCTGCCGCCATCCTCTCCCCTCGAGAATGCTCGGCATTCCCTCGGCTCGGGGACGCGCCACCGGTCCCGCCCAGTCTACGGATCGATCGACGATCGCTGTTGAGATGTGCTGTAGCAGGTCCGCTCCCGTATCCACCGTAGTGGATCGAGGCGGGCTCCTCAGTCGACCTTCAGGTAGCCCGCCTTGATGAGCTTGACGAGGATGTTGCTCGTCTCGAGGTCGCTCGCGAGGCTCTTGTTGAGCACCGTCTCGACGTGCCCGTAGTTGTGGCAGAGCTGAAGGACGTCGAGCTCGTCGGGGGAGAGATCCCGCAAAGGCGGGATCAACGGCATCGAGAGCGAAACCTGAGACGCCAGGGGCGGCATGTCAGGGCCGAGGCGACGGACCTCGTCGAGTTGCCGCATGGCCTCCATGAGCAGCGCTTCGGTGCTCATCTCGATGGGCTCGAGGAACTCGCGCCCATCCGGCGGCTCCATGTCGAAGGTCCCCTCACCCCAGGTGATGATGCGGTAGAAGCTCTTGAGAGGCGAAACGTCGTAATTGTCGTTGATCACCGCGTATACGACCCGACCCTTCTCAAGGTAGATCTTGCCCGTGTCCTGCTCGGTGCGGATCTCGAGCACGCCGCTCTTCTTGCTCGCAGAGAAGAGCTGAAGC
>JALVDI010000075.1 GCA_027009115.1 Polyangiaceae bacterium
GGGTGGAAGGGGCCCCTTCGTGGCAGCCGAGGGCCCCGGCGCCAAAGGCGGCGAGGGCGATGGAAGAGATGGAAGAGAACGAGAGGCGAGGCATGCAGGGGTACCGAGCAAGAGTCACGCCGTTCTCTTCGGGCTCGTGGGGTGGCTGCTTCGCGGCGAATGGGACCCCGCTCGGCGCGTCCCTCGTCGCGGCCCTGGTGGCACGCCCCATCGGCCCCTGGTGGCATGAGCCACCACCTGGGCTCATCCAGGAGCTGGCGGGTCTGCGCGGGGTCATGGGGAGCTCCGCGGCAGGGCCGTAGCTTGGGGGGGCAGGTGCTGTATCCTCCAGGCCGTGACGACCTCGACGATGCCTCAGCGGGCGGCGTTGCTCCCGGTGAGCGCCGTGCGTGCGACGGTGATCGCGGAGGGAACCTCGGGGGCCACGGCCGAGGGGGAGCGTCTGACCATCGGCACCGCGGCCGACAACGACCTCGTGCTTCAGGACGAGACCGTGTCGCGGTACCACGCCGAGCTGCGCGCCGATGGCGCTGGGATCGTCGTGCGGGACATGGGCTCGCGCAACGGCATTCGGGTGGGCGAGATCGTCGTGCGCGAAGCCTGCGTCCCGCCCGGGCAGAGGCTCCACTTGGGGGGTGCGACGGTGCGGGTGGAGCGAGCTGGGCTCGGGCAGGTGCCGATCTTGGGAGGCGACAGCCTCGCCGGCATCCGGGCTCGCTCGCCGGCCATGCGGCGCGTGCTCGAGCAAGTGCGGCTGCTTGCGCCAGCGAGCGCTGCGGTGTTGATCATCGGGGAGTCCGGTACCGGGAAGGAGCGCGTGGCTCAAGCGCTCCACGAGCTCTCCGAACGCAGCGGCGGTCCGTTCGTTACGGTCGATTGTGGCGCCCTCTCGCCGACGCTCTTGTTGAGCGACCTCTTCGGTCATGAGCGAGGCGCTTTCACCGGAGCGACGTCGGCACGGGCGGGCGCTTTCGAGCGCGCCCACGGGGGAACCCTTTTTCTCGATGAAGTCGGCGAGCTTCCGCTCGATCAGCAGGCGACTCTGCTGGGGGTTCTGGAGCGCCGTCGTTACCGCCGTTTGGGTGGGACCACCGAGCATGCTTGCGATGTGCGTTTGGTCGCGGCCACGCACCGAGACCTCCGAGGCGCGGTCAATGCGGGTCGGTTTCGGCTCGACCTCTACTACCGGCTGGCCGTCGTCACGTTGGAGCTGCCCCCGCTCCGTGAGCGCCCGGAGGACATCCCGCTGCTGATCGAGGAATTCCTTCGCCAGATGGGCGAGCCCGAGCGTGCGCCTCTCTTTCAGGTGCCGGAGCTCCTCGCGCGCCTCGAACACCACTCCTGGCCTGGCAACGTCCGGGAGCTGCGGAACGTCGTCGAGGCGACCCTCGCGCTCGGCGAGGCGCCGCCGCTCAGGGGCGCTCCCGCGGGGCCAGCGGACCGTACCGAGCGGCTTCGGGCGGACATGACCTCGGGCCTGACCGAGGGCCAGAGCTATGGCGCCGCGCGCAGGGCCGCCATCGCTCGCTTCGAGCGACTCTACCTACGGGAGCTCATGGAGCGGGCGGACGGCAACCTCTCGAAGGCCTCGCGTCTCGGGCAGATCGACCGCGCGCACCTTCGGAATCTCCTGCGTCGGCATGGCCTGCGGTAACGGACGCGGCTCGATACGCGGGGCCTCGGCGGTCATGGGGTCAGCTCGTTGGCGCAGACCACGACCTCGGCCTCCGTGCACTCGGACATGAGCGCGTTGAACTCCAGCCCGAGCTCCACCACCTGATCGCCGCGACCGATCGTGGTCGGCATCGAGAACGCGCACCCGATGAGCGCCTCATCGAGGAAGGGCGCGGGAGGCTCGGGTGAGTCGCTTGGGGCCCGCGACTCGGGCAGCAGCTCTCCCTCGGGAGTGACCTTCACGACCCAGGAGCGCGCGCATCCCGACGGCCTCTGGAGGGTTCCGACGACCCGAAACATGACGGGGCCTGGTTCGTCCAGGCGAACGAGCGCGTCGACGCGGCTCAGCTCGCGCAGCACGTTGACGCTGAGCTGGCGCCGGTTGATCGCGCCTGGTGTGTCGCTGCTCACCAGCTCTGTGGCGTCGACGTCCACGCAGGTGCGCGCTTCCGGGGCGAGGGTGCAGGCTCGGGCATCCGCGCTCGGTACGGGCTGGGAAGGATCGCGAACGTGCGGGTTGCACCGGTCGAGCAAGGACCCCGGCCCGGAAGGCCGCGGACCGGCGACACGGATGACATCCATGACGAGATAGAGATGGGGCGAGGCGATGCTCAGCCTGTTGGCCAGGGGTTCGACGTCGCCTGTTTCCGTTCGGGTCTGGCAGCCGAAGCCCTCGAGTACCCCCTCGTCGTCGACGCGCACTTTCAGCACGAGCGCATCGGTTGGCACTGCGCAGCCGAGCACGCACCCCGAGCCGAGCAGGAGGAGCCACGCGCGCTTCATTGGATCACCACGTCGGTGGGATGTCGCGGGTCCCGACCGAGGAGGACCCCGAGGGTGATGCTGCCGACGACCGCCGCGCCCACGGCCACCCAGAACAGAGGGCGCCGGCGGAGCGGTGGAGCGGGTTCGAGCAGGTGCGCGCCCACGAGCAGGTCACGCAGCAGGGCGCTGGCGTCCGTTCCTCGCAGCGTGGTGCGCGCTCGCGCCGCCACGACGACGCGTCCTCGAGAGGCCCCCCGCAGGCTCCGAACTCCCAGGGCTGCTCGAAGCGCGATGCCGTCGCCGGTCTCCTCCGCCTCGACGAGCGCCAGCCGTGGGACGGAGAGGGCTTGGGCCATGAGCGACAGGGAGGTCTGGGAGAGCGCTCCGGAGCCCGATGCGAAGCGTTCCGCCCATTGTCTGGCGGCGAGCTCCGGTGGCGCGGTCGGAAGGTCGAACGACAGGGTCTGCGGTTCGGTCAAGGTGACACGCCGCACTTGCGGCACGCGGCCGGGGGCCTCCACTCGCAGCACATGGGCCCCCGGCGGTAGACGGAGCGTCGCCGGCAGGGCGCGGCGAAGCCGGCCGTCGACGAGCACGACGCCCCCTCGCGCCGAGGCGCGCACGTTCAGCTCGACGGGCGACTGACGGCGCAAAGCTTCGGAGGCTGCACTCAGCCGTTGGTCGACCTCTGGCGAGACGGCCTCGATCTCGGGGGGTCGCTGAAGCCCCAGGGAGGCGAACTGGGACGCGGCGCTCTCGGCGCGTGGGTAGTCCCCTGCGGCCACCGCGCAGGCGGTGCGCCAGAGCAGGACACGGCTTGCACCCAGGGCATCCCCCCGGCCCAAAGCCTGGTCGACCAGCTCGTCGTCGAGTCGGGAGAGGCAACCGCCGAAGTCGCCCTCGTTCACGTAGAGGTTGCGCGCCGCGGCGACCGCGTCCTCGACGCGAGTGTCGATGGGCGTTTCGGTGACCGTGGGCGCTTCGAGCAGGTGAACCTCGAACCCTTCGACCCGTGAGTGGCGTAACGCCCGTTCGATGTCGGCGCGGTGGGCTGCGTCGCCCACCAAGACGACGGTCAGCTCGCGTCGCTCCTGCGTCTCCTGCGCGGCGGCCGACCCTAGCGAGGCGAAAGACACGGCGGCGACGAACAGGGCGCGGATGTGCATGGGCCCCTTCGAGGGTACCATCGGCGGGTGAAGCTTGGGCGCTACGAGCTGATTCGCCGGCTCGGTCGCGGCGGGATGGCGGAGGTGTTCGAGGCGCGGCTCCGTGGCGCGGACGGTTTCGAGCGGCGGGTGGCGGTCAAGCGAGTCATCCCGGACTTTGCCGAAGACCCGAGCTTTCGTCGGATGTTCCTCGACGAAGCGAAGATCGCCAGCCGTCTTCATCACCGGAACATTGCCGCCGTCCTCGACTACGGCGTGGTCGACGGTGTCCCCTTTCAGGTGCTCGAACTCATCGACGGTTCCGACGCGCGCACGCTCACCCGCGAGGGGGCGCGTCAGGGGCCCCCGATCCCTCTGGCGGCGGCTCTCTACATCGTCGCCCAGATCGGGCGAGGGCTGCACCACGCGCACGAAGCCCGCGACGCGCAGGGGCGGCCGCTGCGGCTCGTGCATCGGGACGTCACGCCCGGGAACATGCTCGTCTCGTGGAGCGGCGATGTGAAGCTCTCGGACTTCGGCATCGCCTTTGCGGCGGATCGGGCCGAGCGCACCTCGACGGGGGTCGCCAAGGGCAAGCTGGCTTACATGCCGCCGGAGCAGGCGCTGGCCGCGGGTGTCGATCGCCGTTCGGACATCTTTGCGCTTGGCTGCTCGCTCCATGCGCTGCTGACGGGGCGCAGCCCGGTGAGCGGCCAGGAGGTCTTGGCCGCGATGCTTCGTGGGGAGCCGCTCCCGGTGGACCATCCGGGCCTCAGCCCAGGGGTTGCTCAACTCGTGCGTCGCGCCACCATGCCCGCGCCACGCGATCGCTTCCCGACCGCGCATGCTTTCGTGGAGGCCTGCGAAGCGCTGCCCGAAGCGGCCCAGGGCGAGCGTGCGCTGCGGTCGTGGCTCCAGGACCTCGAGCCCAAGGTCCGGCTCCTCCAGCCTTCCTCTCCTCCCGTCGACGCCCCCGCCGACTCGCTCGATGGAGCGGGTCCGGCGAGCGGCCGTGCCGAAGCGAAGACTCGAGGGGAGCGTCCCGAAGCCCTCGCTCCCCCGAACGACGCCCGGGGGGAGGAAGCCTTCGTCGACCCGCCGAACCGTTCGGCCGTGCGCTCCTCCAAGCGTGGCACAGGGGCGGCCGTCACGCTTCTGTTCGCTGTGCTGATTGCCGTCGGCTTGGTGGCCTGGCGTGATGGGACCGAGGAGGCGAGTGCGCCCGAGCGGCTCGCGTCCGATGAACGACAGGGCCCCACTCCGACGCCGGCGTCGTCCCCTGAGACGGGGGCACCGCCGACCCTTGCGACCGCCGGGGGTGGAGTGGACGAGGAGCCAGCGGAGGCCATCGAGGAGGACGAGCGGGCGCCTTCTTCGGATCGGACTGCGCTCTCGGCGATGGGCGCGCCCGTGGCCGAGGGCGGCTCGTCCGCGGTGGGCGCTTTGCCCGACGTACCGGGCCGGTCCTCGATGCCGCGCGAGATCCGTCCGCGCGTTCGCGAGCGCCGCGCTCCTCCGGCTCCGCCCGAGGACCGGAGCTCCGCTCCGAGGGCTTTGCCGGGGTGGCTCTCGATCTTCGGGCCGGCGTCCGTGCGGGCGCGCATCTACGTGGACGGTTCGCCTTGCTGCGACGCGGTCAGCGGACGTCCTTACGGTTACGCGCCCAAGCGAATACCCTTGACCGAAGGCACGCATCG
>JALVDI010000076.1 GCA_027009115.1 Polyangiaceae bacterium
CCGAAAGTTGGAGCCGCTCCGGCGCGCGACGCCAACACGCTTGCCCGAGGGGGCTGCGTGCGAGCATCGGCTTCGGCGAGCGACGGTGCGCGGGGGGCTGGCGACTCTCGAGGCGGCGGCGCGCGCCCTGGGGCTGGTCGAGGGGGCGGCACACGAGCGCGCGCTCATGGGGCTGATGGATTCCCTCGTCGAGCGTATGCGTCGCCTCCGCGGCTTCTGAGCGCTATCACGGTCGTGTGGAGCTGAGCGAGCAGCAAGCCGCGGCCCTGGAGCGGGAGGCGCTGCGCATCTACGGGCGTTACCAACGCGAGGTCGTCGAAGCCCTTGGCCTTTGTCCCTGGGCCGCGAGCGCACGCGAGGATGGACGCGTGCGGCCTCGGGTCGCTCTGCGCGATGAGTTGCCGACGGCCCATGGGATCGTCGAGGAGCTCGCGGCCGATCCTGGGGTGGATGTGGGGCTCGTCATCTTCCCGCTCTCGTCGCGGGAGCGCGGCGCGCACGAGCGCTTCGTCGCCGCCCTTCGACGCCGCCACGCCGAGCGTCACGGGGGGAGCCCTCCCTTGGCGATGGCGGCGTTCCACCCCGACGCGGAGCCGGATCTCGCCAGTCCGGCCCGCCTCGTGCCGTTCATCCGACGCTCGCCCGATCCGACCGTCCAGCTCGTGCGCCTGAGCATGCTCGAGGAGCTGCGTCGTCCCTTCGAGCGCGGCACGGGCTACGTGGACCCGGCGAACCTCGCCGCCGTCGAGACGCTCTTGGCGGCCCCGGTCAAGCGGCCGCTCCACGAGCGGATCGCCCAGACGAACCTCGAGACGATCCGCCGCCTTGGGGTGCAGGCGGTGGCCGCCCGTCTCGAGGCCATCCGGGAGGATCGCGACGCGAGCTACGCTGCGATCCTCGATCGGCGTTGAGCTGTCCCTCCGTCGCGAGGCATCCTCCGAGCCTCGATGCTCAGCCAATGGAACGACGACGACGCCCGGGCCGCGATCCAGCGATGGACCGACGGAGCCCGCGTCAACGAAGACGTCGCCCTGCGCGTGTACTCGTCGAGGTTGCTCGGTCGAGACCCGCGCTTGGTGCTTCACGGCGGTGGCAACACCTCTGTCAAGACGCGCCTGGTGGACGACACTGGCGAGGAAGTCGACGTCCTCTGTGTCAAGGGGAGCGGCTGGGACCTCGCCTCCATCGAGCCGGCGGGGCTGCCGGCGTTGCGCCTGGCGAGCCTCGGCAAGCTGCGCGCGCGTGAGAGCTTGACCGACGAGGAGATGGTCAACGCCCAGCGAACGCGCTTGCTCGACGCGAGCGCGCCGAACCCCTCCGTCGAGACGCTTCTGCATGCGTTCCTGCCCGCGAAGTTCATCGACCACACGCATGCCGACGCGATCCTCGCCATCGTCGACCAGCCCGATGCGGAGCGCTTGTGCCGGGAGATCTTCGGCGCTCGCCTCGCGGTGGTGCCGTATGTCATGCCCGGCTTCGCTCTGAGCAAGCTCGCCGCGGAGGTGCAGGAAGCACACCCCGAGGCCGAGGGCCTGCTGCTCCTACGCCACGGTTTGTTCACCTGGGGCGCCACCGCCCGCGAGAGCTACGAGCGACACATCGACGCCGTTCGCAGGGCCGAGGCCTACATCGAGGGCCGGCGCGCGGCCGTCGCTGTGCCGCGGGAGGCGCCGCCGCCGCTGGACTTCGTGAAGGTGGCGCCGCTGCTGCGCGGCGCGCTCGGGGACCAAGGGCGGCGCTACGTGCTCCATCGGCGTTGCAGCTCGGAGATCGACGCGTACCTCGCCCGGACCGATCTGCACGAGGTCTCCCAGCGCGGGACCCCGACCCCCGACCACGTCATCCGCACCAAACGGCTGCCGATGTTGCTGCGGCTCGACCCCTCCATGGACGCCGCCGCGATGCGCGCGTCGATCGCCCGCGAGGTGGCTGCGTATCGTGAGGCCTACCGCGCCTACGTCGCCCGAGAGGCCGCCGCCAAGGGGCGCGAGGTCGTGCCCCTCGACCCCGACCCCCGCGTGGTGCTCGTGCCCGGGCTCGGCGTCGTGGCGGTGGGGACGAGCGAGCGTGCCGCGCGGATCGTGGCGGACCTGCACGAACATGGCGTCGCCGTCATCGAGGCCGCGGAAGCCGTCGGGCGCTACGAGGTGCTCGACCCGAGCGACGTCTTCGACATGGAGTACTGGTCCCTCGAGCAAGCGAAGCTGGGCCGCCGAGTGCCCCGGCCCCTCGACGGGCAGATCGTCTACGTTTCGGGGGCGGCCGGCGGCATCGGTGAGGCGACCGCGCGACGCTTTCGGGCGGCGGGCGCGCACCTCTTCTTGGTGGACCGCGACGCCGAGGCGCTCGCTCGCGTGGCCGCGGACCTGGGCGCCGCTCACCTCGTTCTCGACGTGCGTGACGCTGCAGCGGTCGAGGCGAGCGTGAGCGCTTGCGTCGCGCGCTTCGGGGGTCTTGACGGAGTCGTGAGCAACGCCGGCGTGGCGCCGTCGGGCCGGCTGGACGAAGTGGAGCCCGCGCGGTTTCGGGACAGCCTCGAGGTCAACCTCGTGGCCCACCAGACGCTCGCGGCGGCGGCGACGCGGGTGATGCGGACGCAGGGGGTCGGAGGCTTCCTGCTGTTCAATGCGAGCAAGGCGGCCTTCAATCCCGGCCAGGGGTTCGGACCCTACGCCGTCGCCAAGGCAGCACTGGTGGCCCTCATGAAGCAGTACGCCGTCGACCAAGGAGAAGCCGGCATCCGGGCCAACGCCATCAACGCCGACCGCGTGCGTACAGGGCTGCTGCCGCCGGAGTTCGTCGCCGAGCGGGCGGCCGCACGCGGGCTGAGCCCCCAGGCGTACTTCCGCTCCAACCTCTTGGGGCGCGAGGTGACCGTGGACGATTGCGCCGAGGCTTTCCTGGCGCTGGCCCTTGCCCGCGCCACCACCGGCTGCGTGCTGACCGTCGATGGGGGCAACATCGCGGCGGCGCCGCGCTGAGCGCCGTCTTCGCGTCCGAAAAGCGGCCGGTGCGGCGAAGCGTCGCTATCTTGCGAGGGTGATCGGCCGAGCAGCGCGGAACCTGGGAGCAGTGGTGCTCTTCGCGGCGTGCCGGCAGGTGTCGCCGGCGCCCACGGAGGTTCCGCGGACCGCAGAGCCCTCGGCGAGGCTGTCTCCATCGTCCCCGCCCTCGGCGGCGGGCAACGGGCCGACGCAGGAGCCGGTGGCCGGCCGTCCCGCCTCGCCGCCGGAGGAGCCGCCGCCGGAGGAGCCACCGCAGGTCTACCCGCCGGTCATCCGGCTGAGCGTCGAGGACGAGGCCGCCTTCGACGCGGCGGTCCGGGACGCCCTCGATCGGGGCCAGGTGCCCGGCGCCGTGGTGCTCGCCGGTCGCCGGGACGGGGTGGTCTTCCGGCGGGCTTACGGTGCGCTCAGCGAGGTGCCGCGACGCCGTCCCATGAGGGTCGACGCGCTCTTCGACTTGGCCTCGGTCACGAAGCTCTTTACGGCCGTCGCCGCGCTTCGCCTCGTCGATGCGGGCCGCCTGAACCTCGACGCGCCCGTCGATCCGATCCTCCCGGAGCTGGCTGGGCGCGGGGTCACCGCGCGCCGCCTGCTCACCCACACGGCGGGGCTGAGGGCCGTCGATCCGCTGACGGACTACACCGCCGATGGCGCCGCTACGGTCCGCCGCGTGCTGCGCGCCGCCCCCGACGCCGAGCCGGGGCGCTACCACTACAGCGACTTGGGTTACCTCGCGCTCGGCGAGCTCATCGCGCGCCTCGCCCACAAGCCCTACGAGCAGGCGTTGCGGGAGCTGGTGATCGATCCACTCGGCCTCGATGCGCGGTTCACCCCCGGGCCGACGGAGCGGGTCGTGCCCACCGAGCGAGCGCCGCGGCGAGGGGACCCGGCGCCGATCATCCACGGCGAGGCGAACGATCCGCGCGCCTGGCGCCTCGGTGGGGTGGCGGGTCACGCGGGCCTTTTCGCCACCGCCGACGATCTGGGGCGCCTCGCCGAGGCCCTCCTCGGGTCGCGGCCACTGCTCAGCGAGGCTTCGCGGGCTCTCTTGGCTGAGCCGCTGGCCCTTCGCGATCGGCGTGGCCGCCCGGTGCGCCGTAGCCTGGCCGCCGACATGACGCCACGCCCCACCGAAGGCTGGACGAGCCAGGCCTTCGGGCACGGCGGCTACACCGGCACGTGGATGTGGATCGACCCGGCCCTCGACCTCTACCTCGTCGTGCTCACTTCGCGGGTGCACCCCGACGGTCGCGGGCGGGCAGGGCCCCTGCGCAGCGCCCTCAGTCGGGCCCTCACCGATGCGCTCCCACGGTTGCGGCCGCCGGCGCCCAGCGCAGCGCGGCTTGGGATCGACCTGCTGCGCGCCGCTCGGTTCGCCCCGCTTCTGGGCAAGCGGGTGGCGCTGCTGACGAACGACGCGGCCCGTGCTCGGGACGGGGCTCGTACCTGGGTGCTCTTGCGCGACGCTCCCGGGGTGGCCCTGCGGCGGATCTTCACGCCCGAGCATGGTCTCGGCGCCGACCGGGAAGGGCGCGTGGCGGACGGGGAGCTCGACGGGGTCGAGCTCGTCTCACTCTTCGGTCGGCGTCGGACCCCGGCGCCCGAGAAGCTCGCCGACGTAGACGTCGTCGTGGTGGACCTGCAGGATGTCGGCGCGCGTTTCTATACCTACGGCGCGACCCTCGGCCGGGTCCTCGGGGTGGCCGCCGAGGTCGGCGTGCCGGTCATGGTCCTCGACCGGCCGAACCCCCTCGGCGGCTCCGTGGCGGGTCCGGTGCTGCAGCCCCGCTGGCGCTCCTTCGTCAACCATCAGCCCGGCTGGCCCATCCTCCACGGCCTGACCATCGGCGAGCTGGCGCGGCTCCTGGTCGCCGAGCGGAGCCTCCCCGTCGATCTGAGGGTCATGCCCCTGGAGGGGTGGCGCCGCCGGTGGCGCTGGCCCGAGACCGGGCTGCGCTGGGTACCGCCCTCTCCCAATCTTCGGACGCCGGCGCAGGTGCTCCTCTACCCCGGCGTCGCGCTCCTGGAGGGCACCAACCTCTCGGTTGGCCGCGGCACCCAGCGCCCCTTCGAGCAGCTCGGCGCACCCTGGATGGAGCCCGAGGCGTTGATCGCCGCGGTGCCCGAGGCGGCGTGGCAAGGCGTGCGGCTGAGCCCGACGCGCTTCCGGCCGCGGGTCGGTCCATACCGCGGGCGGTGGTGCCGCGGGGTGGCGATCGAGGTCGTCGATGCCGAGCGCGTCCGGCCCGTCGAGCTCGGCCTGGCTCTCGTCGC
>JALVDI010000077.1 GCA_027009115.1 Polyangiaceae bacterium
GACGCGATCGGCCTCCGCCTCGAGGCTCCGCACGAGGGTCTCGACCGCCTGCTCCCACTCGGCGGCGCTGTGCGGCTGCGGCGCTTCGTTGAGGTTGCTCAGCAGAGGGCGGAACACGCGCCCGACCTCTTCGAGGGCGCCGACGCTCATCGCTCCGAGGGTGTCCCCGTGGTAGGCGCCGGGCAGCGCGAGGAAGCGGGTGCGCTCGGGTCGGCCGTTCTGCGCCCAGTACTGAAACGCGATCTTCAGCGCCGCCTCGACGCTCGTGGATCCGTCGTCGCTGAAGAGCACGCGGCTGAGCCGACGGTCCCCCTGGGGTGCGGTGGCCACCAGCCGCTCGGCGAGCATGGCGGCGGGCCGATGGGTGGCGCCGGCCATGGCGACGTGGGCGAGGACGCGGGCTTGCCGTTCGAGGGCGGCGACGAGGCGCGGGTGGCCGTATCCCAGGTTGCAGGTCCACCAGGAGCTCGTCGCGTCGAGAAAGCGCCGGCCGTCGGCGTCGATGAGGTGCGCCCCCTCGGCGCCGACGACGACGAGGTCCTCGCCCCGCTCGTGGTCCTCGCTGGAAGTGTAGGGGCGCCACACGTGGCGCCGGTCGAGGGCCAGTACGCTTGATCGATCCACTACCGCCGGAGTCTGTTCCGTGGATCTCGCCGAGGCCACCGCCGTCTCAACCGTGCCGCCGGCGACGGAACGCCATGAACGCGATCAAGGCCAGGGGGAGGGAGCAACGCCGGCGGCCGGCGCTGCACCGGCACCCGCCGTCCTCGCTCGGCACCCCCAAAAAGCCCGCGTCGATGCTGCCGGAGCCGTCGCGAGGAGCGGCGTCGCGGCGCCCTCCGTCCCGCCGACCCCCGTCCCGGCGCAGGCCCCCGTCGTGCCGCCCGGAGCCGCCGTCGGTGCCTCCGTCCGGAGAGCTCGGCTCTTCCACGACCCGTGTGCTGCGCACCTCGCTGCATGCCGTCGCGCCGCGCAGGTCCGTGGCGCAGTAGCGCAGCGCGAGGGTTTCGCCGATCCGTTCGGCCACGTCGAGGCGCGCCATGAAGAGGTCCCCGCCCACGAAGACGGCCGGAACCGGCGCCTCGCCGACGAGCTCGACATAGGCTTCGCGGAGCCGAGGCCCGTGGTCGGTCACCTCGCGGTCGGAGACGGCGAAGCGGAGCACCAGCGGGGCGGTGGCCGGCACCTCGGCGCCGACGGGTTGGACCGCCCGCAGCACGGGCGGAGTCGCATCGACGGGCACCGTGGTGTCGGCGAGGTAGAGCCGGTTGATCGAGTCGCCGGTTTCGCCCTGGGCGGTCACGAAGTCGACGCGCCCGTCTCCGTTCATGTCGCCGGCGGCGACCCAAAGGGACGTGTCGGGATCGGGGAAGAACGCGCTGACGCGCTCGGTGAAGTGCCCTGTGCCGTCGTTGAGGAGCACCCGCTCGCCGCCGGGGCGAATCGCGGCGACGACGAGGTCGAAGTCGCCGTCGTCATCCACATCCACGCAGGCGAGGGAGGCGTCGTCGGCGGCGGGGTTCCCGGTGACGCGCCGAGCCGTCTCGTCGGAGAATCCACCGGCGCCGTCGTTGATGAGGAGCTGCTCGGTGAAGGAGGGCCCAAGGTTGTCGACCCAGACGTCGAGGTCGCCGTCCCCGTCCACATCGCAGACTGCCGGCCCGTAGTGGAATCCGCTGCCCAGACCGGGCAGGCGGATGCTTTCGAATCGCCCGAACCCGTCGTTCACCCACAACCAGAGGCCGCCCTGAGGCACGTTCAGCAGCGCGTCCAGGTCGAAGTCCCCGTCGACGTCGAGCAGATCGATGTCCACCGCGCCGACCGCCTCGGCCTGGGTCGGCAAGCGCTCGCTCGCGTCGACGAAGTGCCCGGTGCCGTCGCCCAAGAGCAAGAGCGCCAGGGGCCGGGGCGCGGGATCGGCGTAGCCCTGGCCGACAAAGAGGTCGAGGTCGCCGTCCCCGTCCACGTCGCCGAAGCGCGCGAAGCCGGCGTTGGGGGCGACGTCGGGCAGACCTTCGGAGGCGTCCTCGAAGGAGCCGCGGCCGTCGTTGCGCAGGAGCAAGCCCGCCGAGTCGCCGCGCCCATCGGGCGCGTAGAGGTCGAGGTCGCCGTCCCCGTCGATGTCGCCGAGGGCGACCTGGCGCGCCGCCAAGCTCGGGCCACCGCTCCGCAGATCGTCTCGGCGGAAGGTGCCGCCGGTGTTGCGGTAGCGCCGTAGCGGCTGGGCCGTGGGCGTCGTCAGAAAGCCCGTCGCGTTCGCGAAGACGACGTCGAGATCCCCATCGGCGTCCAGGTCGGCGAGGGCGACGTAGTTCGACCAGAGGTCTTCGAGGCCGAAGGGCTCCGAGGAGCTCCACGGCTGAGCCCGGGCCTGGGGCGCCCACAAGCACCCAAGCGCCACCAAGATCCGCGTCGATCGCATTCCCGGAGCGTAGCGCCAATGGGCCCGACGAGAGAGTCTCAGCGTTGAGAGAGTCTCAGCGTTCAGTGGCCCGCGCGCTCCTGGGAGCGGACCCGCTGGCGCAGCCAGCTGATGCCGATGGCGACCCCCAGGCAGGAGACGATGAGCGTGAGCGACACCCAATTGGGCACGTGGACCCACTCGTGGGCGAACATCTTGGCGCCGATGAAAGTGAGGATGATGGCCAGGGCGTAACGGATCTCGCCGAACTTGTGGATGGCGTTCTCGAGCACGAAGTAGAGCGTCCGCAGCCCGAGGATGGCGAAGATGTTGCTCGTGAAGACGATGAAGGGTTCCGGCGCGACGGCGAGCACCGCCGGGATCGAGTCGAGGGCAAAGACGAGATCCGTCCACTCGATCACGATCAATGTCAGCCCCAAGGTCGTCAGCGCACGCCGGCCTTCATGACGGGTGAAGAACTTGCCTTCGGTGCTGGGACTGTCGGGCGCGACGCGCAGCCAGCGCTTGAGCTTCTGGGCGAGGCCCTCGCCAGTGTCCTCTTCGGCCTCGGCCTTCTCGGGAAGAAAGAGCCGGATCCCGGTCACCGCCAGGTAGGCCCCGAAGACGTAGAAGAGCCAGGCGAACTTGTGCAGGAGCCACAATCCGCCGAGGAGCATCGCGCCGCGCATGACGATGGCTCCGAGCACACCCCAGAAGAGGACGCGGTGCCGATGCACGGGCGCCACGCCGAACTGCCCGAAGACCAGCGCGATGACGAAGATATTGTCGACGGAGAGCGATTTCTCGAGGAGGTACGCCGTGAGGTAGCGCGTGAGGGCGATCATGCCGTGTCCGTCGCCTGGCGGCAGCGGCCGCCCATGCTCGTCGAGCACGCTCGCTCCGAACCAACCGTGCTCGTAGACCAACCAGACGAACCCTGAGAACGAGAGGCCGAGGGCGATCCACACGACGGTCCAGACGAGCGCCTCGCGCGCGGAGACCTCGTGCCCATCCTTGTGGAAGACACCGAGGTCGAGGGCGAGCATCACACCCACGAGCGCCAGGAAGCCTATCCAGAGGGGGAGCATGGGGAAGGTGGCGCTGTAGCACGGAGGGGGCCTCCCGCCACGCCGCCCCTTGAACAACCGACCGGCGCGGGGCGTCGTATGCTGCAACCATGCGACCGACTTCCCTCGCCCTCGCGCTCCTCGCCCTCGCGCTTCCGGCCGCCGCCGCCCAAGACGAGCCGCGCGCCGCCCGAGAACGGGCCGCTCGGACCCTCGACTGCCTGCAACCCCTTCAGCGCGAGCTGAACACGACGATCCAGCTCCTGCGCGAGGCCCGCGACCAGACCGGGA
Source organism: Polyangiaceae bacterium (assembly GCA_027009115.1). Taxonomy (GTDB): domain Bacteria; phylum Myxococcota_A; class Polyangia; order Polyangiales; family Houyiibacteriaceae; genus JALVDI01. The sequence continues at coordinate 3,760 of JALVDI010000077.1, forward strand.
GCGCCGACCCGCGGGCCCGGGCGGACGCGGCGGCGGCGGTCCGGGCCCTCGAACAGCGGCTACATCGCCTCGGTGAGCAGCTCCAGCGGTGCGTCCCCCCCGAGGCGTCGCTACGACCGCGGACCGTCGTCCAGGAGCCCACCGGCACGGAGGCCGCGGTGGCCACGGAGAACCGCGCGACCACCGAGATCGAACGGGACACCCAGCTTGCGGCGAACGTTCGGGTGCAGGTTGGCGAGCGCGTCGACGGCTACGGAACCGTGGCCGCCAGCGAGGTGCGCCGCATGGTCGCAGCCATCGGCTCCCGGCTCGACCGCTGCTACGGCGAGCTCGTCGAGCGGGACGCGCTGCAGTCGGGGACGGCCATCCTCGCCTTCACCGTGACGCCGAACGGGCAGATCCGCCGCGTCACCGTCGAACAGCCGACCCTCGGCGACCGCCGCTTCGTTCGCTGCTTGCGCCGCGCGGGGCAAGCGATCCGCGCAACCACGGCGGCCACCGGTGGGGACGCACGCTTCGCCTACACGCTTCGCTTCGGTCCTGGCCGCTGAGGCGCTCAGACCGGCTGCACGAGGACCTCGCGCCGGCCACCGGCCTTTCGACTGGCTGGCCCAACGACGCCTTCCTTCTCCATCTTCTCGACGAGCTTGGCCGCCTTGTTGTAGCCGATGCTCAGCTGCCGCTGCAGGTGCGAGATCGAGCAGTACTGCGCCTGCGCGACGATGGCCACGGCCTTGTCGTAGAGAGGGTCGTCGCTGCTGCCGCCGGGGACCCCCTCGTCTTCTCGCGGCTTGAGGATGTTCTCGTCGTAGATGGGCTTGCCCTGAGCCCGCAGAGCGTCGCAGATCTCGGCGACCTCCTCCTCGCTGATGAAGGCCGAGTGCACGCGCTTCAGATCGCTCGATCCCGGCGGGATCATCAGCATGTCTCCGCGGCCCAAGAGGTTTTGTGCCCCGACACGACCCAGGATCGTCTTGGAGTCCTCCCGCTGACTGACCTTGAACGCCATGCGCGCCGGGAAGTTCGCCTTGATCATGCCGGTGATGACGTCGACGGAGGGCCGCTGCGTCGCGAGGATGACATGGATGCCCGCGGCGCGGGCTTTCTGTGCGAGCCGCGCAATGCAGGCTTCGACGTCCTTGGCCGCGACCATCATCAGGTCGGCGAACTCGTCGACGACGACCACGACGTAGGGCAGCTTCTCCGGTACGAGCTTGCTTGGGGCCTCCCCGTCGGTCGCGTCGTGGCAGACCTCGTTGCCGTTCTCGTCGACGCCGCGGACCTTGCCGGCCTTGCTCGGCATCAGCTTCTCGATGGGCAGCTCGCCGGAAAGCACTTTGTCGACGCGGCGGTTGTAGGTGCTGATGTTGCGGGCGCCGGCGTCGGCGAAGAGCTGGTAGCGCCGCTCCATCTCGTCGACCGCCCACTTCAGCGCCAGCGCCGCCTTCTTCATGTCCGTGACGACCGGCAGCAGCATGTGGGGAATGCCGTCGAAGAC
>JALVDI010000078.1 GCA_027009115.1 Polyangiaceae bacterium
AGTAGTTCGACACCACGAAGCCCGCGACCAGGAACACGAGGACCGTGTCCAGGTGTGCGTGTTGGGCGAGGAAGCTCCCCAGGTAGACGACGCCAGCGATGAAGAGCATCAGCTCCTGGCCCACGAAGCGCATGTAGAGGCCCATGACGACGCCCAAAAGCGCACCGGCGACGACCGACAGACCGATCTCGCTCGCCAGCGTGGCCGCGAGGTCGCCTTCGCTCGCGCCGCCCATCGCCTGGATCGCCAGCGCCGAGAACACGCCGAAGAGCACGACCACCACGACGTCTTTCAGGACCACGGTGCTCAGCACCGTGCGGGTCATCGGTCCCCGCGCGCCCGTCTCGTTGATGACCGCAATCGTCGCGGCCGGTGAGGTCGCGAAGGCGATGGCTCCGAGGGCCAGCCCCAGGGGCACGATGGCTTCCGGGGCGAGCTCTCCGAGGCCGGGGAGCGTCAAGGCCTCGAAGGTCCCTCCCACCAGGTAGAAGAAGCCGACGGAGGTGCCGAGCACCGCCAGCAGCTGCACCAGCAGGATGCTGCTGATCGCTCGGAGGCCTTTGCGGAGGCTTTCGAGCTTGAGCTCGCCTCCGGCGGTAATGGCGATGAGCGCGACCGCCAGCGTTTCGATGGGGCGGAGCTGGCGAATGACCGCGTCGTTGAGCACGCCGCGGTCGAAGGGCGCCCACAAGACCACGGGGACGAAGCCGGCGATCGAGGGGCCGAAGAGCATCCCCGCCAACAGGTAGCCGGTGATGTGGGGCAGCTTGATGACGTCGACGAGGTGCCCGATGGTGAAGCTCGCCAGGATGACGAAGCCGAGGGCGAGCATCGCCGTCGGATCGAAGTGCCCAGCGGTCTCCGTGCTCCCGAATTTGTGCAAGAGCAGCAGCGCGCCCACGAGGATCGCGACGATCACGAGCTGCCGAAGGGTGGCTCCTTCCTCAGGATCGTCTTCGTGCGCCGCGGGTGGTTCCTGCGTCGGTGACGGTGCCTGCATCGGCGACGGTGCATGCGTCGGCTCTTCCTTCGCACCGCGCGGCTCGCCCGGAGCATCGGCCACGGCCGCGCCCTCGCTTGCCGGCGCCTCGTCATCGATCTCGGTTTCGCGGGTCATCGTCGCCAGAAGTCGGGCAGGAGGAGTGCGAAGAGCGTGAAGAACTCGAGGCGGCCGAGGAGCATCGCCATCGAGAAGAGCACCTTCGAGACGCCGCTGTAAGCCGCGAAGTTGTCGGCGAAACCGGCGGCCTCATGGAAGGGCGCCGGGCCCATGTTCGACAGGCAAGTGAGGGTAGCGCCGAAGGCGGTGCCCACGGGCACCCCCTCAATTGCGACGATCGCCAAGATCCCTACGCCCACGCAGAGCATGTAGATGACGAAGAAGCTCGTCACGTCGGCGAGGATCGACTTGGGCAGCACGGTACGGCCCACGCGCACGATGTGGACCTTCGTGGGCTCGAAGCTCCGATGGATTTGGGCCAGGGTCTGCTTGGCCATGATCACGATCCGCTCGACCTTGATGCCTCCTGCCGTCGAGCCGGAGCAGCCGCCGACGAACATCAAGAGGATGAGCAGCGCCAGCGACGCTTGTGGGTACGCGGTGTAGTCGTCGGTGCCGTAGCCCGTCGACGAGATGGTGGTCGCCACCATGAAGAGGGCGTACCGGAACGATTCGGCGATCTCCGGGTGGACGCGCAGGTTGATCAAAGTGAAGAGCGCGACGGAGAGCACCACGATGAAGAGGTAGGTGCGGAACTCGACGTCACGCATGAAGACACGCAGCGAACGGCCCCGGAGCATCGTGTAGAAGAGGCCGTAGTTCACGGTCCCCACGAGCATGAAGACGCTGATGATGTACTCAAAGGCGGGAACCCCGAAGCCTCCGACGGACGCATCCCGAGTGGAGAAGCCGCCGGTGCTCATCGTCGTCAGGCCGTGGCAGATCGCCTCGAAAGGGTCCATGCCGAACGTACCCAAGAGGACGATCTCGACGAGGGTCAGCAGTGCGTAGAGCTTCCAGAGCGTCAGCGAGGTCTCGGCGATGCGTGGTCGGAACCCGTCGGCCTGGGCGCCCGGCGCTTCCCCGCGATACATGTGCTTGGCGCCAGCACCGAGGCTCGGAAAGACGGCAACGAAGAGCACCACGATACCCATTCCGCCGAGCCACTGCGTCATGGAGCGCCACAGCAGCATCGAGCGCGACAGCCGCGTCTCGATGTCCGTGATGACCGTCGCGCCGGTGGTCGTGAACCCGCTGACGGCTTCGAAGAAGGCGTCTGCCGGCGACAGCCCCGCTCCCAGAACGAACGGGAGCCCACCGAAGATACCCGCGCCGATCCAGATCAACGCCACGGCGAGGAGCGCCTCGCGGCGCGTCAGGGAGGCCTTCCGGTGCTCGCGACCCCAGTAGAAGATCCCGGCGCCTGCCACCAACGCCACGGCCGCGGCGGCGAAGCACGCAAACTCGCCGCCTCGCGGGATTGTTGGCGAGGGATCGAGCCAGTCCCAGAGCATCGCCATCGCGGCGCAGGCGGCGATGGCGGCTCCCACCCCCATGACGACCGCTCCGACGGGGCGACCGATCCCTCGGAACACGCGCCACTCTCGGGCGACCCTCCGGGACCGCCGGGCGGTTCGACCCAACATGGCTAGCGAACGCCTCGCCCCCGGAACATGCGCTCGACGGAGGGGCGCGCGTCCCGGGTCGTCACGACGATCACGCGATCGCCGGGCGCGACCTCGTCGTCGCCGCGCGGCACCACCACGTCATCGGAGCGGATGATCACGCAAACCAGGGAGCCCTTGGGCATCTGGACGCGACGGAGCGGTTTGCCCACGATCGTCGAGCCCGGCTGCGCGACCAGCTCGATGACCTCGGCGGCGCCGTCGCCGAGGGCGTGCACCCGATGCACGGCAGCGCCCCGCGAAAAACGCAGCACGTGGTCGGAAGCCACCGTGCGCGGCGACAGCACGATATCGATGCCGAGCTGGCGATAGATCGGGCCGTAGTCGGCCCGCTGCACGACGGCGGCGGTGCGCGGTACGCCGGCACGCTTGGCGATGAGCGCTGCCATCAGGTTCACCTCGTCGGCTTGCGTCGCGCAGGCGCAGAGATCGTAGCTTTCGATCTCGAGCTCTTCGAGGAGGTCCGCGTCGGTTCCATCACCAAGCCGGACGTCGAGACCGTCGTGCCGAGCGGCCAGCTCCTCGGCGACCGCTTCGTCCTTCTCGACGATGGTGACGAACGCTCCGTGGGGAAGAACCTGCCGGGCCAACGCCTGACCGATCACGCCACCACCGACGATGAGGAGCCGTCTCGCTTCGCGCCGGGTGCTGAAGAGGTCTTCGGCTTGGAGGATCGCGCTCGGCCGACCGATCAAGTACACCGTGTCGCCCGGAAGGAGCACGTCGGCGCCCCCAGGAACCACGAGCTCCCCGTCACGGACGTAGGCGGCGACGAGGGTCTGTTCGGGCAGGGTGATCTTGGCCAGAGGCTTGTGGGCCATGCGCGAGGTCATCGTCATCTCGACGAGCTCCACGCGGTCGTCGGCGAGATCGATGACGTCCACCGCCCCGTGGGAGCGTGCGACGCGCCCCAGCTCCTGGCCCACCAGGACCCTTGGGTTGATGACCACGTCGACGCCGAGCAATCCGTAGCGGACTCCTTCGCGCCAGTTCGCCCACTCGTTGCCCTGCACCCGGGCAACGACTCGCTTGGCGCCCTGTTGTTTGGCGGCGAGCGCTGCGATGAGGTTGACCTCGTCGTGGTCGCTGACGGCGACGACGAGGTCTGCATGGGCCACCCCCGCTTGTTCGAGGATCGTCTCGCTGGCCCCGTAGCCTTCGAGCGTCGCCACGTCGAAGTGCTCGGAGGCGTACTCGACCGCGGACGCCCGACGGTCGATGGCCACGACGTCATGTCCTTCGATCTCCCAGACGCTCAAGAGGTGCTTGCCGACCTCGCCGATGCCGATGACTACGATGTACATCTCAGGCTCGTACCTCTCGCGGTTGCGTCTGCAGGGTCTGCTCTCGGCGGATATCGCCGGCGTCGACGAGGAGGTTGCGAAGCACGCGCGGCGCCCAGAGGTCGTGCAGGAGTGTGGAAGCGAGCGCCACGGTGTAGGCCAGGTCCACGACCGGGCCATCGAAGACGACCTGGAAGGAGACGGCCATCGCGACGGTGACCTCTCCATGGGCGAGGAAAGCGCGCCAGAGGTCGGGGCGGATCGTGCGCACACCCCAGGCCGCCAGGCGCGAGGCAAGGACCTTGCCGACAAGGCGGAGCACCACGAAGCCCCCCAGCACGATCAGCGTTGGGACGAGCGGCGGCGGGCGCCAGAGGGCACCGGCGAGGACGACGAGGACGATGTTGATGGGCTTCTCGCTCGAAGCGAGGGTCTCGTACATGAGCGGGCCGGTGCGCGCCACGTTGCCGATGACGACGCCCACCACGAGGTTCACCGCGAGGGGCGAGAGGTCGAGGAAGAACGCCGCTCCGGCGGCGAAGGTGACGATCCCCACCATCGCGAGGAAACGTCCGTTCGCGGTCTCGTGCCCGCCGAGGAAGGGCGTGAAGAGAGCCCCGAGGAGCACGCCCAAGCCGAGCTGCACGACGCCCCACTCCGTCGCCGAGAGCTCGAGCTGCGCTCCCTCGTGGTCCGGATGCCACACGCAGAATAGGAGCGCGAAGACGAGGATGACCAGCACGTCGCCGAAGCGCGCGCAGGCGCGCAGGCGTTCGGTCAGGCCCCCTTCGATGCCGTAGCGTTTCTTGAGCAGGTCGAAGGGCTCGGCGCTGTCGCAGGCCGCGCAGCACCCGAGCATGAAAGCGGAGGCCCCGACCTCGCGCCAGGCGAGGCTGTCGGGTCCGAGCTCCGCGAAGAAGTAGCCCGCCCACGGGCTCTGCCAGAGGAACGCATAGGCGGCGCAAGCGACGACGAGGCCCGGCACCAGGGCGTGGAGCGCCGTGATGCGCACGGTCCCCGGAGCCCAGCGGCGCCAGTTCTCCACGCGGAACTCCATCCCGCGCAACAGCCCAACCCACCCGGCGGCCAGGGCGATGATCGGCAGCAAACCCGTCAGATCGTCGAGGACACCGATCTCCGGGACCGTCGGCCCCAGCAGCAGGCCGAGCAGCACATACTCCGCGCCGCTCAGGATCAAGAAGCGGCGCTGGAGTCGGTCAACGACGAAGTGGGCGAAGAGATAGGCCAGGGCGACGCCGAGCAAGAGCGTCACCACCGTCGCGGTG
>JALVDI010000079.1 GCA_027009115.1 Polyangiaceae bacterium
GATCCCCAAGCCAATGGACATGCGCCTTTTGAGCTGGGTCGCGCCAGCGGTCGCCGAAGCGGCCATCGACAGCGGCGTCGCGAGGAGGCCGCTGGACGTGGAGCAGTACCGGCAGGCGCTCCTGCGGAAGCTCGACCCGGCACGTCGCGTGATGTGGCAGGTCACGCGCGCCGCGCGCAAGGACCCGCGGCGTGTCGTCTTTCCGGAAGGCGAAGAAGACACGATTCTACGGGCCGCGGACATCCTCGAGAACGAAGGCATCGCCCAGCCCGTCTTGATTGGGCGCCGGCAGTACATCGAAGAGCGTGCGGGGCTGTTGGGAGTGAACCTCCGAGGGATCGAGATCCTCGATCGCCGAGCGCTGCCGAAGCTCGACGCCTACGCCCAGGCCTATTGGGAGCTGCGGCGCCGCAAGGGCGTGACGCAGCACAGCGCGCGCGTGCAGATGGAGCGCAGCCGAACCTACTACGCGATGATGATGCTGCGCCAAGGGGACGTCGACGGCGTGGTCAGCGGGCTGACATCTCCTTACCCGGACACGGTGCGTCCGGCGCTTCAGGTCATTGGCGTAGCGGATGGCGTCCGGCGTGCCTGCGGCTGTTACATGGTCCTCAGCAAGTCCGGCGTGAAGTTCTTCGCGGACACGACGATCAACATCGACCCGGATGCCGAGACGATGGCTGAGACGACGGTCCTGGTCGCCGACATGGTCAAGGGGTTGGGGATCGAGCCGCGGGTGGCGATGCTCTCGTTCTCGAACTTCGGGGACGCACCCCACCCCCACTCGGCCAAGGTCGCGCACGCCGCCCGGATCGCCCGAGAGCGGCGGCCTCAGTACGCGATCGACGGAGAGATGCAGGCGGACGTCGCGTTGCTGGAGGAGCTGCGCAAGCCGACGTATCCATTCGCGCAGCTCTCGGGATCGGCGAACGTGCTCGTCTTTCCCAACCTCTCGGCCGGGAACATCGCCTACAAGCTGCTGTCGGCGATGGGCAGCGAGGTGATCGGGCCGATCGTCCTGGGGATGCGCCAGCCAGTCAACGTGCTGCAGCAGGGAGCTGGGGTCTCGAACGTGGTGCACATGACGACCCTCACGGTCGCCCAAGCCATCGAGCTCTCGCGTCGAGCGGGCTGAGAGGACGAGCGGCCGTTCCGCAAGAGGAGCGCCGCGATCTCAGGGCGTGGGGGGGACGCGGGTGAGCGTCTTGAAGTACTGGTGAAGTGCCCAGACCTCGATGGCCCGGAGGCTCCCAAACTGCAGACCGATGCCGCTCTCGGTCACCCAGCGCACGGTGACCTCCACGAGCGCGTCTTCCTTGAGAGCCGGCACGCGGAAGCGTAACGTCCCCTGGGTGCCGTACGGGAGATCGAAGCCAGGCTCGATGTGCATGCCCCCCAGGGAGATGTTGGACGCCGTTGCGCTCCGCTCACCGTCCTCGGTCGTGAGGGTGACGGGCAGGTCGCATTCGTATCGTTCGTGGACGCGGCGTCCGGTCACGGGGGCCTCGCAGGGAGCAGAGGAGTAGCGCTTGCCGAGCGTCGGAGTCAAGTCGCGGCAGGTCACGGCCTCCGGGACGCGTCTGATCGTGGCGTCGATGGCGGCGGCCTGCGCCGCGGTGCTTCTCGCGTTGCCGCAGGCGGTGTTTCCTCGGGAGGGTCCGGGGCTCGCCCTCGATCCGCTCGCGGTTCGCGAGGTGGTGCGGCGCGAAGAGCGTCTGGGCCCTGTCTCCGGCGCGGAGGTCGATCGGCTCGCGGAGCTCTACGCGGCTCAAGGCCGGGCGGAGACGAGCGAGGGTGAGCGGCGAGAGGAGTTCGAGGCGCGCATGCAAGCGCTGACGGAGGCCGTCGCGGCGTTGCGGGCGGCGAAGGGAGACGAGGCGATCGCTGCGCTCCGGGCCGAGGCGCTGCGCGCGCTCGAACCAGCCCTTGCCGGTGCGCTCGATCCCGCGGAAGAGCAGGCGGTCCTGGGTAGCTTCCCGCGGATGCTCGAACGCTATGGGGCAATGCGAGGAGGGCGCCTCGTGGCGCCGTTCTTCGTTGCGCGGACGCTCTACAAGGCGCGCTGGAACGGCATCCACCGCCTGCCGCTGACGGACGGCTTCGCGCCCATCGAGCGGCAGGCCTATTACGGATGGCTCGCGCTCCACGCGCACGACGCGCCGGCGACGCGTCGCCTGGCTGCGCTCGAAGCCTACGCAGAGGCAGGGGGCGCCGGGGCCGCTGAGGCGCGAGCGTACTTCGCGGCGCTGGCAGGTCGACCGGCGGAGGCCGCTGTTCGTTACGGCGAGCTCTGGGAGCAGCGCGGCGATCTGCGGGCGCGCAACCACGCCCTGGCGCTGCAGGGCGCGGGCCCATGAAGCGGCCGGGCGCGCCTCGTCGCCGCACCCTGCTCGCGACGGGGGCGGTGGCGTCGGTGCTCGCGCTGGCGCTGCCCTGCTCGGTGGCGAAGGGACCGCCGGGGAGCGGCTTTCGCCGCGAGCTGCGTCCGGGGTGCGGCGAGGCGCGGAACCTTTCCTCCAGCCCCGAGCCGTACGCCCTCGGCCCCGTGGGCGGCTGCGTGCGCTGGGAGGCGCACATGGCGCTCGATCGGACGCGGACCTTCGACTTCGTGCTCGAATCGGAGGGCTCGGCGGCCCTTTCGATCGACGGCGAGATCGTCCTCGACGACCGCGCCGCTCACCCGCGCCGCGAGCGCCGCGTCCGGCGGACCCTGAGCGCGGGAGTGCACGCGGTCGCTGTGGAGGGGGGCCCCGCGCTGAGCTACCTGCGCCTCTTCGAGCGGGATCGCACCGGCCCGTACAACGAGTGGATCCCGGCACCTTTGGACCGGGCCCGCTACTACCAGCGGCCCGAAGGGGCGTACGACGCGCTGGCCGCGGGCCGGGTCGTCCGCCCCGAGCGCATGGGGCCCTCGCTGCTGTGGAGCGCGCTCGTGGCGCTCGCCGGGGTGCTCCTGTGGATGAGCTGGCGGGTCCGGGGGGGCGCCGCGCCCTGGCAGGACGCTCTCGTCGCCGGGCTGCTCGGCCTCGTCGCCGTCGCGGTGCGGGCTTGGGCCATTCCTACCCAAGACGTGCTGTGGGACGAGCTGGCTTACCTCGTCTCGGGGGACCACATGGTGCGCAACGCCATGCTCGGTGACTGGTCGAAGGAGGCTTTCCGCTTCAACTTCGAGCACCCGCCGGTGGCCAAGTGGCTCTACGGCCTGGGCGGGCTCTTGGGTGGACACGCCGGCGCGCGCGCGCTCGGAGCGGCGCTGCAAGGAGGTGCCGTCGCCTTCACCTACGCCTTGGGGCGCTTGCTCTTTCGACGACCGCTGGTCGCGGCGGTGGGTGCGGGCGTGCTGACGTTCATGCCCCACGTCGTCGGACACGGCCGCCTGAGCGGCCTCGAATCGCCGGTGCTGTTGCTGACGAGCGCCGCCACCTTGGCCCTCGCGTGTTGGCTCGCGTCGGTGCGGCGGGGGCGTCCTCGCCACGGCCTCATCGCGTGGGCGGCGTTTCTGGCGGTGCTGGGGATGGGCGCCCGGATGACGGCCATCTGGACGCTCGTGCTCGTGTTCCTCACGGGCGCCGGCGCCTACCGCCACGCGCTGCGCCGCGGTCTTTGGGTGACCCCACTCGCGAGCGGCCTCGGGGTGGCCGGCGGGGTCCTGGTGCTCTTCGCCCTGTGGCCTTGGCTGTGGGACGCGCCCCTCGAAGCCTTCGGAGGGGTGGTCGCGCGCTGGGGGACGCAGCACCCGACCGAGTTCTTCGAGGGGGTCGATCGGGCGCCGCCGCCGGCTCGTTTCTACGCTGCGGCGTTCGTGGCGACGACCCCCGAGAGCGCGCTCGCGCTAGGGCTCTTGGGCGCCGTCACGGGGCTGTGGTGCCGTCGCTGGCGAGCCGGGGCGTTGCTGGTGCTCGGGGCGCTGCTGCTCCCCTTTGCGCAGAGCCTGTCGAGCTTTCGCCAGGATCTGGCGCGTTACGTGGTGCAGGCCTGGCCTGCCCTCGCGCTGCTCGCCGCGGTCGGGGTGGACGCCCTCGGGCGCTGGGCCGGCGAGCGGTGGCGAGGGTGCGCCGGGTCCTTCGTCGCCGTCGCCCTCGTCGGCCACGTGGCCCTCTCCCTCGCGCTCGTCGAGCCCTACCCGCTCGACTACTTCAACGACGCCGTCGGGGGGCCTTACGGCGTGTTCCGCGACAAGCGCTTCGAGCTCGCCTGGTGGGGCGAAGGCATCGGCGAGGCCCTGCGCTACGTCGACCGCGTGGCCCCTCGGGGTGCGACGGTGCGGCTCGAGGTCGAGCCGCCCGACACGCACCCGCCGCTTCGCGAAGACCTCGCCCTGACCGGCGGGCGGGCCGACTTCGTCGTCGCCAACCACTACAAGTACCGCCTGCGACGCCCGCCCGACTGCGCGACGGCGTACCGAGTGACGGTGCGGGGAGCGCCGCTGGTCGAGGTCTTCGACTGCCGCTCGCGCGAAAGAGACGCGCGCTGAGGGCGGTCAGGGGCGGAGGTTGTACTTGGCGATGCACCAGAGCGCACGCACGCCGTCTCGCCAACCGATCTTCTTGCCCTCGTCGTAGGTGCGGCCGCTGTAGCTGATGCCGATCTCGTAGATGGCCACGCGCTTGCGCGCCATCTTGGCGGTGATCTCGGGCTCGAAGCCGAAGCGGTCTTCCTCGATGGTGATGTCCTGGATCACCTCGCGGCGGAAAACCTTGTAACAGGTCTCCATGTCCGTGAGGTTGAGGTTGGTCATCATGTTCGACAGCAGCGTCAGGAAACGGTTGCCGACCATGTGCCAAAAGTAGAGCACCCGGTGCTCGTCCCCGCCGACGAAACGGCTGCCGTAGACGACGTCGGCGCGACCGTCCAGGATGGGCTTGATCAGCCGCGGGTACTCGGCGGGGTCGTACTCGAGATCGGCGTCCTGGACGATCACGATGTCGCCCTTGCAGTGCTTGAAGCCCGTACGCAACGCCGCGCCTTTGCCCTGGTTGGCCTCGTGGAGGTGAATCTGGACGTTGTCGTATTGCTTCTGGAGGCGGCCGAGCAGCTCCCGCGTTCCGTCGGTGGATCCGTCGTCGACGAGCACCAGCTCCTTGTCGATGTCGACGGCCTGGACCCGGCGCACCAGCTCCTCGAGGGTCGCGATCTCGTTGTAGACGGGGATGACGACGGAGAGCTGCATCGAGGAGGGGTCAAAGCACAGATCGCGTGCGGATGCCAGCGCGGGGCACGCCTTTGCGGCGAGGCCGCGTGGTTCGGCGCC
>JALVDI010000080.1 GCA_027009115.1 Polyangiaceae bacterium
GGCAGGAGCGGGCGCGGCGGGAGGAGGCACAGGCGCCGGCACGGGCGCAGGCGTCGGCTTCTTCGCGGGCGCCGCGGCCGGACTTTCCATGGCCGCAGGCATCGGCGCCATCACCGTCTTCTCGTCGGCCTCATCGAACCCGAAGTCCTCGAGGGCGGGCGCCGCGGCCGCACCGAGCCGCCCGCCGATCGGCACGACGTTGGAGGGCCCGGCCTTCGCCGGAGGAGCCGCCGGCCGCGACGAACGCAGCGGTGGCGCCCCTCGGCGCTGCTTGAGAAGCGCCATCAGCTCGGGGACCTCGCGCAGCGCGATCCAGTCGTCGAAGCCTTCTCGCCAACACAACGACTCTTCGTTGACGGCGCCGGTCGCGATCTTACGCGCGACCTCCTCACGCTTGATGGGCCCGACCGGGACCTCGTTGATCGCGACGTACCATTCGGCGAGCTGGCGCGGCGGCGGCTCGGCGGCCGCGGGTGCACCTGAGCGGCGGAACTCGGCGCCGAGGGCCGACTTGCGCGGGCGAGGGCCGGCATGGGAACCGACCGTACGACGGCGCCCCGTCGGCGAACCCCCGACGCGCGACCTCTGCGAAGTGGACGCCGGCTTGGCGCCGTCGCTCTTCCTGGGTCCCCGGATGACGATGTCGTGACCGCACTTGCGGCATTTCATGCGGAGCGTCCGACCCGCGATCTTCTCGTCGGGGATCTGATACTTCGCCTTGCAGTGGTCGCAGAGAAACTTCATTCGTCGAGGCCCGCAAGCATAGCAGCCTGACCGGGAGAGGCCGGGCGCCCTCGATGGGAACACGGTTCGGACGCGGGCGGTTAGAGCAGACTCATCAGGTGTTCTTTGATCCCCCGACGAGTCTCCTCATCCGGGGACGCTCCCAGCGCTCGCTCCCACATCTCGATGGCTTTGTGGCGGAAACCCGCTTGCTGGTACAGCACGGCGAGATTCTTGAGCGCCGAGAAGTTCTTGGGCTGCAGGTCCACGGCGATCTCGAGCTGCTGGATGGCCTCGAAGGTCATGTCTCGCCGCCCCTGCAGCAGGCCCAGGTGGTAGTGAAGCTGGAAGCTTAGAGGATCGGCCTGAATCCCGCGCTGCAAGGTCTCGATCGCGCGATCGAGGTCGCCGGCGCGATAGGCCTCCATGCCCTCTTCGAGAGCCCGGCTCGCCTCGTCGGTGATGGACTCGTCCGGAGGGACCTCGGAGGTGCGCCCCATGAGCGCTCGCTCGACGTGCAGGATCACATCGCTGACCTTGAAGGGCTTCTCCAGAAAGGCATCGACGCCGTAGCTCTTCTTGAGGTCTTCGGCGACGCGCCAGCCGCGATAGATCGCCGAGACCATGATGATCGGAATGTGGCCGTAACGCTTGCTGTGCTTGATCCGCCGGCAGATGTCGAAGCCGTGGACCTCGGGAAGCATCGCGTCGAGCAGCATCACGTCCGGCATCTCGTCCCGAACCTTCTGCAGAGCTTCGAGCCCCCGGGAGGCCTCCACCACCTCGAAGCCCTTCGACGACAAGACGCGGTTGAGAAGCTTTCGGATGTCGTCTTCGTCGTCGACGATGAGGATCTTCGGGTTCTTGGGCCGCTCCCTGTCCTCGCTGTGGCTCGTGGGCAGCGGCGCGACCTGGCTCCCGAAGGGTTCGTGGGTCTCCCGCGGAAGCGACGCCTCGAGCTGACCGATCCCAAGCTCGTCGTCTGGCTCCGGCATCGCCGGCTCCGACACGACCCCCGACGGGCGCCGGGCAGCGCTCGCCTCGATGCCGAGGGACGCGAGGTAGTCCGCGGGCACATCGGGACCGATGTAGTGCGGTTCCCCCTTCCCGAGGAGGCGATAGGACTCGTCGATCACGGAGACGAGCAGCTCGTGCAGCGCCACATAGGGGAAGACCCGGCGTCCCGTCACGAACTCGATCTCGTCGATGACCCGCCGGTCGGTCGGGTCCGCCATGGCCAGGAAGATGCGGTCGTCCTTGACCAGAATCGGCAAAATGAGGTGCTGCCGGGCGATCTCCTCCGGGATCAGCTCGAGATTCTCCAGCGGGATGACCACCTGCGCCAGGTCGATCCCAGGCAGGCCGTGCTGCTCGGACAGCGCCTTGAGCAGGTCCTTGCCCGACACGGTCCCCTGACGGCGGGCGGTCGAGGCCAGCCTCGCGCCCGGCTCGCTGCGTTGTTGCTTCAGCAGACCGTCGAGCTCGTCTGGCGTGACCAGTTTCTGCTTGAGCAAGATTTTTCCGAGCTGCTTCTTGTCGCCCGCCATGAGCCCCCGCAGAGTACCCGCATTCGGACGAATTGCGGGCGAAATCGAGGGCGTGGGCGTTCTTTTTCGCTCCTCACATCCCCGAGAGGATCAAGAAACCACCGCCGCTCTCACCTTCCTGGTCGCGCTCCGGGGTCAGGATCAACCGGTGGTCGCCAAGGCGACGCGCCCACCGCTCGGAACCGTCCGGTGTAGCGACCCGAAAGCTCGCCGTGTACCGGAACTCGACGAAGATCTTGTCCCGATCGTAGGTGACGCGCCGATACTTGATCTCGTAGCGCACGTCGAGCACGCGGTCGCGCCAGGCGGACAGCTTCTCGCGGAGCCCATCGTAGTCGAGGTCGTCGTCCCCCCCGGGCGTCCCGTTGTCGTCGAGGTAACGCGGCGAGGCCATCTCGAGCAGAGCACGCACGTCCCGAGCCTCGACGGCGCGCCGATAGCGCTCGACGAATGCGACCACCTCGCGGTTCTCGGGGGTGTCCTCCACGGTCGTGTTGGGGATCTGCGCCGCGCAAGCGGACACCCCGAGGGCCAGCCAGAGAAACCTATAACTCATGGATTTTATTATTCTTTCTAGCATACCTCGACCCGTGAGGGGCGAGCTCACCGAGACGGACGAGCGGGGGAGAGCGCCGCATTCCCGCGGTCTAGCGCCTGCGGACGATAGCGCAAAGCCCGAGCCACACCCACGCTCCCCCGGACAGGGGAACCCGGCTCGCCGAGCAAGCGGTCCGCGCCACCGGCGCCACCGTGACCGTCGCGTGGGCGCGGGCGGTGGCGCCGTCGTCGCCGAGGGCCAGCGCGTGCACCTCCTGCGGCCCGAGCCAACGGAACCTCAGGGACAAGCGTTCGCTGGCAGCCCCGTACGCGGCGCCGTCTTCTTCGTAGGCGACGGCCACGTGAGCCGGCGCCGAAGTGCGAGCGCGGAGGTAGGCCGGGCGCTGCACCGACGCGCGCGCCGGAAGCTCCAGCCTTAGCCGGAGACCCCCGGGGGTCTCCCCCAGACGCGCCCTCCCCCCCGCCGGCAAGGGGACGACGACGGCCACGCTGGGGTGCCGCCCCGCCGGACGCACGCCGGTGGCGCTGAAGTAGCGCGCGCCGGCGATCGGGTGGCCGCGGCCGTCTTCGGGGAACAGGAGCGTGAGCTGACGGTCGAGCCCCCCGTGCTCCCGCAGCTCCTGCCCGACACGCTCCCAGCCGGCGGCCGGCCACGGAGGCGCGGCGCCGATGAACAGCGGCGGGCCGCGGGGCGTCGCCTCGAAGGGCTGCCCCGGATCGTCGCAGCCACCGATCGCCAGCGTCGCCCCCTCCCACGCGACGACGGCGGCACGCTGCGAGAGGTCCAGCCAGGGGACGCCTTCGCCGAGGAGCGGGGCTCGAAACGCCGGCGGCGGGTCCGACGCCACCCACACGTCGACGGCCGCGTCCCGGAGCGCGGCGAGGTCCGCTCCGGGAGGGGCCGCGGGGAGGCGGCGAAGGATCGGCCGCGCACCGGGGGCGACGACACGCACCGCCCCCACGGCGACCCGGCGCGTCGATCCCGGGGTGTCCATCGCCAGCGCGTAGGTCCCGGGCGCGGCCCACGGCGGCACGCGAACCCTCGCCCGATAGACGAGCGTGCGATCGGCGTCGGGACGCACGTCCTCGACACGAAGGTCGTAGCGGTGCTCCGCCGGCCCCTCGACGACGTGGCCCTGGCCAAGAAGCTCCGCTCGCCAGCCGCGCAGCGCCTTGGGCTGCTGGAGCCCGGGCGGAGGCGTCAGCGGCACGGGCAGCTGAACCCGCGCCACGAGGACCTCGCCGGGTCGCACGAGCGCCGGTAGGCCGGGCCGGGGGTACACGAGCCGCGTGCGCGTCGGGACGTGGGGCGCCTCCATCGCGCAGACCGGCAGATGCACGAGCCAATCGGCCCGCAGCGGAGACGGCGACCCGATCAGGAGCGCGAGCGCCCCGAGCACCATCGGTACGCTCGGCCGCGCCCGGGCGACACGCGCGACGCCAGTCACTCGAAGCGGACGAGGACCACGTTGCCCTCGACGTTCTGGCCTTCGCGGACCTCGACGGCAGCGACCGTGGCCGCGGCCGTTGCGCGCAGCTCGTTCTCCATCTTCATGGCCTCGATCACAACGAGGGGCTGATCGGGCGCGACGGCCTCGCCGGCGGCGACCAGAACCTTCACGATGCGTCCGGGCATGGGGCTGCGCAGCTCCTTGCCGGCGTCGGCCGTCGCGCCGGTCTTGCGACGCGAGCGGGCGCGCTCGCTCTCGACGGTTGCGACGATGCGGTGCTCCCCCGAGGCGAGCTGCATAGCCTCCGCGGGGCCACCGACGAGCACGTCCCAGACGCGCCCCTCCACCACCAGGCTCACGCCTCCGGGGATACGCCGAACGTCGGCGCCGACGGGCTCGCCGTCCAGGCTGACGGTGACCGCGCCGCCGGGACCGACCTGGACGTCGACCACGCGCTCGACGCCCTCGATGCTGACTCGGTAGCGCATACCGGGCGAGCTTCTAGCAGGACCCCGGCCAGCCCGCCATAATGCGCCGCGTGCGGCGCCCCTCTCCACTGCGACCTCTGCTCGTCGCGGCGAGCCTCGTCGCTGGGACGCTGGGAGCGCCGGGCGCGATGGCGGAGCGCTCCCATCGCGTGCGCGCCGGTGAGACACTGGCCCAGATCGCTCGGCGCTACCGGGTGGACGTCTTCGACCTCCGAGCCGCCAACCGCATGCGCAGCGACCGGCTCCGCGAAGGGCAGCAGCTCACCGTTCCCGACCGCGGGGTCGTGTACGTCCGCCCCGGCGACACCCTCGCCAGGCTCGCGCGGCGCCACTCGGTGTCCGTCGAAGAGCTCCGACGGACCAACCGGCTCCGCCGCCACGCACGACTGCGGGCCTACCAACGGCTGCACCTGCCGGGATACTCCCCGCGGGAGCGCCTCGACCGCGACTGGGGAACACCGGAGCACCCCGGC
>JALVDI010000081.1 GCA_027009115.1 Polyangiaceae bacterium
ATGGTTGGCCGCGTCGAGCCAGTCCTCCCCCCGCAGATGCCGGTCACGCAACTCGATGCCCGTCCGGAGCGAGGCGACGGGCACCGTCACGGTCGCCGAAGCCGTCGTGAGATCGGCCGGGTCGATTCGCACACTCCCCGCTCCCTCCGTGCTCACGCCGCGAATGGTCTCCAGGGGTGCGTCGGACGTAAAGGTGAGCCGCACGCGCTCGATGCGGAACTCCCGCGGCTGAGCCCGCGCGACGCCCGCAGCGGCCAGAACAGCGACCAAGACCCATGGCTGAGACTTCCTCATGCTTGTTCCTCTTTCGGCGGCAGGGTCGCACGAACGGCTGCGAAGGGACATGCTCGGCACGGTGGGTCGGACGGCGCGACGAACCCGCTATTCAGTGGCTGCGTCCCAGTCGGCGCAACGCCGCCGGATGCGAGGGATGGACGCGGAGCGCCGCCTCGTAGGCGCGGCGCGCTCCGGCCCGGTCGCCTTTGACACGCAGCGCGTCGCCGAGCAGGACCCGGTTGGCTGCGTTGCGGGGATGGGCGCGAACGAGGCGGCGCGCGTACCGAACCGCCTCCGCACCTCGGTGCTGCGCCATGGCAATCTTCGTGAGACCGGCGAGCGCGCGGCCGTTCTCGGGCGAGAGCCGAAGCGCCTGCTCGTAGCTCCGCCGGGCCTGGCTCCAGCGCCCCCGCCCTCGCTGGTAGTTGCCGGCTCGAATGAAGTGGGCCAGGCGCTCGCGACGGGCGCCCACCGCGGCGGCGCCTGTCTGCTCCGCGGGCGCACCGTCCAGCTCGACGCCGGCGATGTCCGTCCCGGTCGCGTCCGCGGCGTTCGCCTCCTCGCCCGCGGCTACGCCCGTGGGAGGTGCACGCGCGGCATCGCCATCTGCACCCAGCTCGGCGCTCGCCGCCGGCCCGGTCTCGTTCTCCTCCGGCGACTCGGCGGTCGCGACGCGCATGGTTGCTCCGAGGGGCGCCTCCAAGTCGCCCCCAGGCGCGGGTCCTTGCCGAACGCGCAGCGTCGCCTCCGGCGACGGACCGGCGGCGTCGTCGATGCCCGCGGGCGACATCCCCGCGACGCTGGTTTCGAACACGGGCGGCGCGCCGACGACGGGAGCCGGCGCCGGATCTTGAGCCGAGACCCAGGCATAGTAGCTGCCGCCGGCGACAACCAACCCGAGGGTTGCCCCCAAGGCAAGCTTTGCCCAAGGTGGCGCCGCGGGCCGAAAAGCCTCCAGAGGGTCGGCCTCCGCCGTCGACACCTGGGAAGCTCGGGAGGTCGAGCCGTGAGGCTCGCCCGCCAACGGCGCCCGGTCGAGGCATTCGGCCGGCGCGGGTGCTGAGCTCACCGCAGACGGCTCGGCGCATCGATGGGCGACCGCAGCGGACGCGGTGGCGCGAGGAGCGCGTGCGAGCTTCTCTTCGGCCAGGGGCGCGGTGGAAGGTCGCGGCGAGGAGGGCGGCGCCCCCTTCACCGCCGGGGCGACGGGCGGCGGCGGTGGAGGGAGCGAGCGGGACTTCTTCGTCGAAGCGGGCGCGGGCACCCTCGGGCGCGGTGGGGGCACCCTCGGCCTCTCCGAAGCCGGTGTCGGTACGGCGGGCCGCCCGATCGGCGACGGCATCCCGACGACGGTCTTCTTGCGGCTCGGCGGGGTGCTCGCCACCCGCGAGGCGGCTCGGCCAGGCGTAGCGCGCGGCCTGAGGTGTTGAGTCGTCGGCGCCTGGTCCGAAGGATCGATGCCGTCCGGGGGCTCGAGGCCGTCCGGGGGCTCGAGGCCGTCCGGGGGCTCGATAGACGGCAAGAACGTGTCGGCCGAGTCCGCCACGTCCGCCACGTCCGTCGGGAGCCCTTCGACCTCTTTCATACGTTGCAGGAGGCCCTTGAGCTCGGTCAGCAGCGACTGTGCCGAGCTCGGCTTGGGCGGTGGGCTGGAGTCGCCGGGGGGCAGGGACGGACGGATGGGCGGCGTCTCCCGCGCAGCTCGGGCCATGGCCACGTCGACCGGCATCAGGAGGTTCGCCATCGACGGCGCCTCGCGCAGCTCCACGGTCACGCGCCCCGAGCTCAGCGCCAGCAGCGCTGCGAGCGCCGAGGTACCTGCCACTCGCCGGGACGCGCTGCCCATGGGGACAGCCTCGGCGCCGGCGACCAGGCCCTCCGCCAGTGCGATCTCGACCATCGCGCGCGGGTGACGCACGGTGATCCGGTGTGTCTTGCCGGACGCGGCGACCGCCCGAAGCAGCCGCGACGGTCCGAGCGCCTCCAGGCGCGTCTCGAAGCGCGACTCCTCGCGCGCTCGCCTGGCGACCTCGCGGTCGGCGGCCAGCAGCGAGACGACGCTGGCCGCGAGGTGGTCCATCCGAGGCGCCTCTCCCTTCGGCAAGACATCGCCGATGCGGACGATCAGCAAAGACGCCCACCGCAAGATCAGGTCGCGGCGGATCTTCCGAAGCACGGCGTAGCTCTCGCCATCGAGTGCCGCCTCGTCGATGAGCACGATCTCCGGGTCCAGCTCGCGTGCGCGCTCGATGCCACCGCCGACGGTCGTACATACGACCGCCGTGACGCCATGCGCGCGCAGCTCCTGGGCAAGAGCGTCCGCCACCGCCGCGTCGTCCTCGACGAGGAGCATGCGACGTCCGGAGAGTTGCGCCCGATCGCCCGCCTCGACGAGACCATCCAGAACCAGCAACCCGCTACCGGTCTCGTCGAACTCGTATTGAAGCGGCGTGTCCTCCTTGAGCAGCGGCTTGATCCGGCGGACAAAGTCCCGCACGGCGGCGTCGACGTTGCGGCCCGGCTGAAGCACGAAACGCGCGCCCTTGCCGCCCGCGCCCTCTTGCGAGACAGACAAGATGCCGGACTCGAGCTTGCGCTTGACGATCTCGAGTAGCTCGTGGAGTGTCGCTTCACCTACGGTGCCGCTCGTCTGCAAGGGACGTTCGGGAAGCTCGCGGGCGAGCGCCGCTATCTGCTTGGACATCTCATCGGCGCTCGCTGTGCGCTCGACGACCCGAACTCCGCGCCGGGCGGCCGACATCTGCACTTCGAGATCCGGTGGCGCCAGCAGCACGACCGGCACGGTGCTCGTCATGGGATTCGACGCGAGCTTCTCGAGGATCCGACGATAGTTGTTTACCGCGTCGCCGACGAGAACCACCAGATCTGGCGCCGCCGCCATGACCGCCGCAACCGGCGAGTCGCCATCGGCCACCTCAGCAAAGGTCGCGTAGCGAGCGAGCCCCTCCTCCAGAGCCGCACGCATCGGCTCGTTCTGACCGAGCATCAACAGCGTGGGCCGTTCCTCCACAACCCGAGGATAGTCGCCACGGCTCCTGAGCGCGTACTTCCACGCGACGCCGTCAGGCTATGCCGGTCACCACGGGAGACCGGCCAGAAACCAGGCTCACCCACCACGCGTGCACACCGGAATTCCCGCATGGCTCCGCACGCCCATCCGAATCGGCCAACACCCACCCGGTCCGAATCGGCCAGCCCGATCGGGAGGTGTCAAGGTAGGCATCGACGAACTGACCTCAGCGAGCTGCCGGGCGGCGATCCGCGCGGCCGTGAGCCTACGACGAGTGACGCGCGCCCCGAGCGCCCTGGCTGTGTCCGTCGACACACCGCCGGCCGGCTACGACTCGCGGTGCGGTCGGACGTCGTCTTCTACCGGTCGGCTCCTGAGCGTGTGCTCCGGATCAGAGCACCGCGCTCGTCGCTCCGCGTAGCGTGCCAGCCGCAGCGCGCCGCTCCGGGCGGCTTACCAGAACTTCCACCACGGCTTGTCGGGCTCGTGCGGCACCGGGCTCTGTGACTCGCCGACTCGGATGAAGACGCTGTCGTCGCCCGGCTCCGGTTTGACGGTGATCGTGTCGCCCAGCGTCAGGGGCGCGCTCGACATCACCCGCTGTCCGTTCACGTAGGATTTGATCCTGAGCCAGTCGCCTTGCGGGTTCCCGTCCTCCTTGTGGGCATGCTCGAGCGTGGCGGCGCTGCCATCGAAGTGGACGGTGAAGTGGTGTCGGCTGATGTGAGGGTGGCGGATCCGGATGTCGCAGTGCGGCCCGCGACCCACCGTGGTCCTCGGGAGCAGGGCGCGCTCGATCGTCTCGCCGCCGGCCTGGATGAAGAGGGACCAACCTGCGCTCATGCGGCCAGCGTAGCATCCGGTGGGTTGTGTGGCGCACCTCCGACGGGCGCCTCACGCGGGACCAGCCGAAGGGGCTCAGGCCCGAGCCGCTGCTCACGAAGGTGCCTGACGAGCTCGTCCCCAACGGCGACGGAAGGTCGGAAAGGGGCGAACGCCTGGGGACCCGACCACCGGCCTAGGGCATGCCCTCGGTGCCTCGCGCACGCGCCAGCGCCTCTTCGGCCACGGCTCGGCGTCGAAGCGCCTCGTCCCGCTCGGCTCGAGCCACCCGCAGCGCCGCCCGCGCCTGCGCCCGAGCGACCTGCCGCTCGGCGAGCACGAGGGCGGCCTCGGCGATGGCGCGGGCCCGGCGCGCAGCGGCGGGATCGGTGTGTTCGAGGGCCCGCGCGCGCCTCAGCGCCGCCGTGGCCTGGCGCAGGGACCCCGCCGCTTCGCTCACCTCCGGCGCTCGCTTCAACGCCGCCAGGCGGGCTTCGAGGGGCTGCGCGCGCACCGCCGACGTCGTCATCAGCACCAGGACGAGACCGAGCCAACGCATGGACCGCATCCAACCACAGGCAGGAGCCGAGCCCAAGATCGGATCCTCCGGACGCACGAGGACCAACCGAGGCGTCGGCCGAGCGGAGTGCAGTGGTCGAACGGGCCCACGGAAGCTGGCGCTACGAGGTCTACGCCGCCCACCATTGGCCCTGGCCGCTGGCTCCGAGAGCAGCAGCACATCTACAACTTCGTCCGACCTCACCAGGCCCTTGGCCAGATGCCTCCCGCGCCTCCAGGCTCACTTCCCAGAGGCCACCACGCACCTCCTTGTCTCATATGTCCTGAACTAGGACACGGGCCCGGCCCGGTGGGGGGGCGTGCTACCATGGGTGGGCGGCCGCGTGTCGGTCTCCCCCGGGGCTCGCCGGCGACTGGCCAGAGAGGACTGCTTCGGTGAACTGCAGGGCGTTCGCGGCGTGGCGGGGGTGGGTGCTCGGAGGCGCGCTGTTGCTGGCGGCGTGGGGCGCGGGTTGCGGCGGCGAGCGCGGCTCGGGGCCAGCCGACGGGGGCGACGGCGGCCGCACGATCGACGGCGGGGCCGACGGGAC